>NZ_CACWEU010000130.1:0-3014 GCF_902760015.1 Candidatus Ruminimicrobium bovinum | reverse complement strand
TTTGCCGAAAGCCCGGAAACCTGCACCGCAAGAGCATCTTTTGAATTGTCTGTTCTGTGGTCAAAAAGTCCTGAAATATGAAGAGCTTGAACTTTATTGTCGCCTTTTATTTCAACGGTTAAAGGATTTGCTATCATTGACGGAGAAGAACAAATATTTTTTATAACACCTGCAAAATCAAGATTATCATTAGTGCTGCCTGAAACATTTATAAGTGAAATAAGAAGTGTAGGATATTGTTTTAATTTGAACAAAATATCTCTGCCCCTTGCCCTTTGCTTTTCTTGAACTTCTTCTTTTTTCTCGGGCATATATTGCTTTATTAATGCCATGTAATACATAACGGTTTCAACCCTGTTAACCCATTGGTTACCGAACAATATTCTTGATATGTTTTTTAAATTTAAAGAAGGAATTGAAAGTTTTGAAGAAATATTTTCTATATCTTTATTTATTGAATTTTTTGCTTCTTTTACAAAGTTAATATTTTCGGAAACATCTTTTTTGATGCTGTTTAAATCATTAATTATCGTTTCTATTTCTTTTTTACTTTCTTTTAATTTTTCTACATTCTTTGCCGCTTTTGCAACATCGGCAAGCCCCGAAACTTTTGTTTTTGAAATTTCGTCAATTTGTGCTTTTATTTCTTCGGCTTTTTTGTTTATATCATAACCTTCAATTTTCTTTTGATAAGTTTCATATTTTGTTTGTAACTCTTTTGTTTTTTGTTCAATTTCTTTTACCGATTGTAATTGAGCTTTATCTATAAGTTTATTAACATCAAAATTATTTATTAAGTCTTCAATTTCTTTATATGCCGTTACCGACGGAAGTTGGTTAAATTCGCTAACGGTTTTTGCCTTTGCTGCGGCAAACATTTTTGAAAACATACCGTCTTTTTTCTTCTTTTCAAATTTCTTTTCTTTTTTAGGAGGAAGCTGCCCGGAAGTTTTTCTTTCGGTTTGCCACTTTAAACCGGAAACGGTCATTTCGTCTATTATAAATTTTTTTCTGAGTAAAGGAGTAAAACGAACATCAAATTTAATATAATCAATGTCTATTAAATTTTTAAAATAATCATTTCTGTTTGCACACTTTAAACCGTTAATTGCAATTGACATTTTTGAAAAACTTGTTTTTAAACTGTTTATTTCAACCTTTGCACCGAAAATCATTTCCCCCGTTGAAATAAAAGCTTTTTTTAAAATTACGTCAAAAAACATAATATTAAAAATTATAACTGCTGCAATAATTATTACCGTAGGTATTACAAAAGACCATCTTATAAATTTCATAACTTTTCCCTTTTTATTTTATTTTGCCTGCTATCGTTGTTGTTGCCAAAACCGTATTTAAAATTTTTACTATTTTCCACTGAGAAACCTTATCCCTGTAGTTTTGCCTGTAATAAACCAACAGCTTCTTTGCCAAGATACCGTTCGGTATTATTAAAAGTATTCCCAAAACCAAACTGCCCATAACTATTGTATTGTTAAAATGAGAAAAAGGAACAATCGGATAGTTAAATAAAGCCGTCCAAAGAGTTTTTAAAAAACTGCAGTCGGCTAATACAAAATAACCTATTTTATCGAGTAACGGATCCAAGGCAAAGGCAGCTATTGCATATAATGTTGCAGCAAGGAAAGCAGCAGTTAAATTAACCCTGAAAAACATAATAACAACAAACAAAATACATTTAACCAACAAATTAGGAACAAGCCCTAAAATTGCACCGAGTGCAAAACCCCATGCAATTTGGTTTGGTGAAATATCGGACTGAAACATAACAATAATTTTTTTTAAAATTTTTAAAACAAACATTTAAAACTCCCTTAAGACGACAATTTATAATGTACAATGTAGAATGTACAATTAACGGCAACAACAATACGGCAATTTATAATTTATAATATAGAATTTATAATCAATGTGTTTTTTGCGAAGCAAAAAACTTATTATTTATCAAAAATTGCTTTGCAATTTTTACCAACATTATACATTTTACATTCTACACTATACATTAAAGAACATAGATTGTCACGGCGGCTAACCGCTTCGCAATGACAAATTTTTCACCCCTTCAACCTTTCAACTATTCAACTGTTCAATCGTTTAACTATATTCACTATTTCAGCCGGATTTTCGGCTATATAGTCGGGTGCTAAATTATTTAGTTGTTCCTGTGAAGAATAACCGTATAAAACCCCTATTGTTTTTATACCGGCATTTTTACCGACCATAATATCATTTGTGCCGTCACCGACCATAACAACATTTTCTTTACTTAAAGAAAACTTTTTTATTATTTCATATATCGGCAAAGGATTCGGTTTTTTTTCTTTAAAAGAATCCCCTCCGTAAATTTCGGTAAAAAACTTTGATAAGCCGAGAGTTTTTAAAATTTGTTTTGAAAATTTTTCATCTTTATTGGATAATAAAACTTTTTGTTGCGGAATGTTTGAAAGCATTTCAATAACATCTTTATAAGGTAAAGTTTTATCGGTTAAATGTTTTGCATAATTATCTTTAAACATTTTAACTGCCGTATCAAATCCAGTTGTATTAAGTTCTGATAAAACAGCCCTTACAAGTGCCGTAATTCCGCTGCCCAAATAAGATGCAACCTTATCTACGGGCAGCGGACTAAAACCATATTTTTGCCTGACAAAATTTACGGAATCGGTTAAATCGTATTGAGAATTTACTAATGTTCCGTCCAAATCAAAAACAATTAACTTTATACCGCTCATTTTTAAAACCATTTAATTAAACCGGGGATATATTCTGTTTTACCCATATATTGAGGAACAACCCTTATAATATATCCGCAGTGCCCTACTCTGTCGGTTTTAAATTCAAGCTCATAAATATAACCGCCGTCGTTTTCTCTCGATACAGCTTTCATATCGATATATTTTTCATCGGTAATTATATATTTTGAATCCAAATAACCGGTGCATACCTGAACGGCAACATCTTCATTTTTTATATCACCCAAAAATACTTTCGCACGA
>NZ_CACWEU010000129.1:0-4576 GCF_902760015.1 Candidatus Ruminimicrobium bovinum | reverse complement strand
TGTATTATAAATTCCGTAAGCTTTAGCTCCATCATATTTTAAATTACCTTCTTTTACAATATAATCTCCGCTTTGCCAAAACTGCTCATCCCTTAATCTAGATTGTAATCTATTTTCCTTCCATTGACGCATTTTCTCTTTCTCTGATTTTATTTCTGCTTGTTTTTTTTGTTCATTAGCTATTTCCTGCGGTGTTTTAGTTTTTACCGGTGTTGATGAAAATAAACTTATTAATGCTGTTCCCAATATGGCGGAATCTAAATCCGATGAGTTTGATTTTGGAACATATACGGTAGAACTGCCGCCGCTTGAACTGCTTTGAGCAGGTGCATATTTGCACCATGCATAATGTCCGTCTCTCGGGAAAGAATTTATATGTTTTGCACCGCAATAATCACAAACAAGCCAATTTTCTTCTTTGTGATAAAATGCAAAAACATTTGCTGTTATTGAAAACACAAACATCAATGCAACAAACATTCTTACAATTTTAAAATTTAAAATTTTCATTTAACCCTCTTAACTTTATAAACTTCGTATATTATATTAAGTTTATAGGTTGTTTTACAATAACAAAATAAGTAAAATTATAATTATATTGTTTAACTTTCCGTTAATACATTTAATTACAAATTATTCAAAGAATATATATCCCAAGGGTTTATAAATTTTGCTGATTTTGTATCTTTCTTATTTCCATTAAGGCTTGTGCAATAACAATCTTTTATTTTATATTTTTCAGCAAAAAATTTAATTGATGAATTTGAAAAAGACGAACTGTCGGTTTTTGCTTCTAACGGAATTATTTTTTGTTTGTATTTTATTATAAAATCTATTTCCTGTTTATTTTGAGTTCTCCAAAAATGAATATTTTCTTTTTTATATTTTTTTAATAATTCGGAAAACACTGCCGTTTCAAAAATATTTCCCAATATTTCTTTAGGCAACATTTTCATCCATAACATATTAAGTATTCCCGTATCGTAAAAAAATATTTTCGGCATTTTAAAAAGCTCAGACCGAATATTATTATAATAAGGAGAAACTATTTTTATTATATAGGTGGACTCTAAAATAAAAAGATATTCTTCTACCGTTTGGCGGGCAAGTTTTGTTGTATTCGATAATTCCGTAGTATTCAATAAATTCCCGCTTTGTGAAGCCAAAACCTGAATTAATCTGTTAAACCTATCTATATATTTTACATTTGCCAAATCTCTTATATCTTTACTTATGTAAGTATCTATTATCTGCTGGATATAAGTTTCTTTCATTTCCGTCTCGTTTGTTAAAACTATCTTCGGATATCCTCCGCATATAACAAATTCTCTGTATAAATTTTCCAATCTTTTTATTAGAAGTTTATTTGTTATCTTTTCGGTTAAATCTATTTTTTCGTCTTTAAAAACCAAAAATTCTTCAAAATTTAACGGGAATATTTCAAAATCCACCGTTCTTCCAACCAAAGAATCTTTAAATTTTTTCTTTATATTGAAACTTGACGAACCGGACACTATAAGTTTTATATTTTTATAATGATCATAAGTAAGCTTTAATAACGATGACGGATTTGATAAATACTGAACTTCATCTATAAAAATACAACATTTGTCTTCTTTATTTTTTATTATTCCTTTCTGCCGTAAAAAAGATAAAATATCTTCTATACCGTTATTACATATTGATAAAAATCTTCCGTCTTCCAAATCAAAATAGTATTTGGCAATTTTTATATCATCATACAACATTTTCATTATGGTAGTTTTACCTACCTGTCTTGCCCCGTGTAACACTATTATATCGTTTGTTTTTATATATTTACTGATAGTTTTTACAATATTTCTTTTTATCATAACAGTATTATATATTAAATATTTTGCAAAGTCAACTTATAAAAATATTAGGTATTTTGCAACAAAAACATATAAAAATATACCAAAACACTTATCGGATTTTTATATATAAAGAAATTCGTTATTGTGAGCCAATGAAACTGATGCAGATGTTTTTTGGGTTAAAAATCGCATAGCGATTTTTACAACAAACTTTTCAACTTATCACCTTTTCAGCTATTCAGCTGCCGTTTTAAAAATTTCAATATTTTTTTCTACAAACTGCGGTTTTATTACCGCTTTTAATGCTTTTTGCCAACTTTCCTGTGAAATTTTTAAATGTTTTGATAATACTCCCAACATATATGTATTTAAAAATTTAGGATTTGTTATTTTTTCCTGCCCCTTAACAAAATCTTCAAACAAATCTATTCCGTCTTTTTTTAACATAAATTTCATTCTTTCATGTTCACCTTTTTCAAAAGAAAGTAAAAAGTCCGCTTTACCGCACTCTATTATCGGTGAAAAAACTTCTTTACCGAATCTTAAATGAGATTCTACCGAACCGCCTCTTTGTGCCATACCGTGCACTTCGGACTTTTTTACATGATGCCCGTCATACATCGCGGCAAGCCCTACAATTTCCGCGGCGGTTAAAATTCCCTGCCCGCCCGTTCCACAAAATAATATGTTTATTGTATCCATTGTATCTCCCGTTATTTAATAATATTTTCCAATTGCTTTTTTGTAGGCATTATTTTTTTCAATTTATATTCGGAAACACCTATAGGTTTATGTATATCACTTAAAGAATATTCTACAATGACATTATCTTTACTTCTGCATAATAACAAACCTATTGTCGGATTATCTCCTTGTTTCCTCAATTGTCTGTCAACCGCAGTAACATAAAAATTAAGCTGCCCTGCAAATTCCGGTTCAAATTCACAAGCTTTTAATTCAACAACAACATAACAGTGAAGTTCTATGTTATAAAATAATAAATCTATATAAAAATCTTTATTTGATACTGCTATATGGTATTGTCTTCCAATAAAAGAAAAACCTGTGCCAAGTTCTAACAATAACTTAGTTATATTTTTTACAAGTCGGTCTTCTAAATTTTTTTCTTTTTTTTCTTCCTGAATATTTAAAAAATCAAAAATATAAGGATCTTTAAAAGTTTGTTGCACTAAATCGGAATTTGTATCGGGCAGAACTTTTTTAAAATTAGTTATTGATTTTCCTTGCCTTTCATATAAATCACTTTCTATATGGTGAACCAATACGGCTCTGCTCCAACCGAATTGAATTGCTTTTTTAAGATAAAATTCCGTTTCTTTTATATCTTTTATTTTGTTTAAAATTACTAAATTATGTCCCCAAGGCAATTCTGCAACAAGCTGTTGCAGAATTTGTTTAGTGCTATAAGTTTCATAGAACATTTTCATATTCCATAAATTTCTCGGAGAAAAACCTTTTGCATTAGGAAACTCAAATCTTAAATCTTTACTTAATTTCTCTACAACGGATTTTCCATAATTTTGTATTATCTGTTCTTCTGCTATTCGCTTACCGATATTCCAATACAACAAAATTAAATTTTTATTTACCGTTCTGACAATATTTACTTTTGCAGTTTTTATATCTGCTATTATATTATGCAAAAAGTCATTATAATTTTGTTTTTTAATTTTTTTCATTTTGCACCTTAAAAAATCGCTTTGCGATTTTCAGCTGAGAAGCTAATTTTCTGCTTTTTCCAAAGCAGAAAATTTACATTGTTGTACACAAACATTGCAGCCCGCACATAAGTTTTCGTTCAATTTTATGTTTCCGTTCTCATCCTTAAATATTGCAGGGCAATCCACACTTACACACATATAACATTTTTTGCATTTGTCCGCATAAAATTTCGGTGCAGGTTTTTTGCTCCTGTCTATCATCTTGCAAAGACCGATTCTTACTATTAACACAGAAAGTTCATCTTTTGCGGTATATTCTTTTATTTTAGATTCTATCACGGCAGAACTGTCTCCGATAACTTCAACATTATCTGCTCCGCATGCTTTACATAAAGTAACTAAATCAAGTTTCTTTGTTTGTTCTCCTTTAGCTGTAACTCCCGTTGCAGGGTTAGGTTGTGCACCCGTCATTGCAGTCGTTCCGTTATCAAGGATAATTATTACACCTTTAGTTTTATTGTATGCACAATTAACAAGCCCTTCTATACCTGAATGACAGAATGTTGAATCACCTATTACGGCAACAGCTTTATCTTTACCTAAAATTTTGGTTAAACTGCTCATTATCGTTACACTTGAACCCATACAAACGGTGGTGTGAAGTGCAGATAACGGCGGTGTTGCACCGAGTGTGTAACAACCGATATCACCGGCGACAACAACTTTGGTTTTTCTTAAAGCAACAAATGTTGCTCTGTGAGGACACCCCGGACACAAAACAGGTTTTCTTCCCGCCTGCGGATATGTGGTTTTAGGTTTACCTTCAACAATATCTCTAACGGATTCCGGATTAAGTTCCCCTACTCTGTATGTATAATGTTTTCCCTGACACTTTATTCCCATCTGTAAAAGATGTTCTTCTATAAAAGGTTCGCTCTCTTCAACAACAGCAATTTTTTCCACTTGAGATGCAAACTCTTTTATTTTTTTGTCGGGGAAAGGAAACGGCATGGAAAGTTTTAATACGGAAGCATTGGGATATACTTCTTTAACATACAT
>NZ_CACWEU010000128.1:0-5809 GCF_902760015.1 Candidatus Ruminimicrobium bovinum | reverse complement strand
CTCACCGGTTCCGAAACTTATTATATTAATTCCCTGTGCCTGTAATTCTTTTGCTTTTGTATCAAGTGCCAACGTCGGTGAAGGTTTTATTGCCTGAACTCTTTTTGATAAAAACATTTTTTTATCCTCTTGCATAAAATATGGATTGTTTAATTAAATTGATTAATTATACTATATTTTTAAATAAAAACAAAAAACAAAAAACAAAAAATATTTTATAATTTTTTACTTTACTTAAAAAACATAAATTTAGTAAAATCAAATATTGTGTTATAAAATGAAAGTGTAAGCGTAAGTTGTTTTGTCGGAGGTTTGAAGATGATAAGAGCAATTTATTTGAATAACGGTGTTTGCGATTATGAGTTTGAAGTTGAACAAATAAGTAATACCTATAAAAACGGTTCAACATTAATGTGGGTTGATATTACACTTGAAAAAGGTGATTTGTCTACCGACGAAATTGCACTTTTAACCGATACGTTTAAATTTCATGAACTTTCCGTTGAGGATTGTCTGTTTCCGCTGTATAATCCGAAAGTTGAAGAATTTGATAACTATTTGTTTGTCAGCACACACAGTATAAGATTAAAAGCCATAGATTTATCCGAATTTGACGAATCGGTTTATGAAGTTGATATATTCTTGTCAAAAAATCTTATAGTTACCGTTCATACCGAGGAATTGCAATTTATTGACGGACTTATGCAAAAAGCAAAGTTAAAACCTTTGATAGAATTAAAAAGTATTGATAATTTACTTTATAACATATTATCAAAAATAGTTGATAATCTTGAAAGAACAATGGATAAAATAAGTGATAAAATAGATTTGCTTGAAGATAAGGTTCTTGAAAATCCGAGTCCGGATTTGATGGAAGAAATACTTGATTTGAAAAAAGTTTTGTTGTCGATGAGAAAAATTTCCGATCCTCAAAAAAACGTATATTCGTTTTTTTCAAGAGAAAATAATGAATATGTTAACCCTTCATATTCGGCTTATTTCAGAGATGTAACGGATCAGCTTGACAGGTTAAATAAAACAATAACATATAATTCGCAGATGATAGGTTCTTTAATTACCGTTTACATGTCATCGGTAACTATTAAATTAAACGAAACGATGAAATTTTTAAGTATAATAGCAACAATTTTTTTACCGGTTCTTATATTCGCAAGTTATTACGGAATGAATGTTGCTTTTCCGGAAATTGCAATTTTCGGCCAAACGGGAACTTGGTTTTTTGCATTGTTTTTAATAGTTGTTTCAACTTTCGGGATTTTTCTTTACATGAAAAAGAAAAAGTGGTTTTAATTTGATAGAATAAACGAATATATATTTGAAAATTAGGGAGTTTATATGAGAAAAATAAAAATATTTTTTTATGATAATTGGGGTAAAATAGTAATTATATTATCAATAATAATATTGTTGTTTCTTACCGTATGGGGTTTAAGCAAGCTTGAATCTTTTTACAGGAATATGACAATAGCAACGCTCCCAATGCAAATATTGATAGGCGGGCTTCATGCTATGGTATTTGTCGGTGCATATTTGTATTTTATGAGGGGCGGTTTCGGTAAAGTTAAGAAAAACAGAATAAAAGCAAGTGATATAAATGTAAAATTCAGTGATGTTATAGGGCTTGACGGTGCCAAAAAAGAAGCAATGGAAGTAGTTCAGTTAATAAAAGATTCCGCAAAAGTAAAGAAGATAGGCGGTAAAATAGTTAAAGGTATTATTTTAATGGGGCCTCCGGGATGCGGAAAAACTTTACTTGCAAAAGCCATTGCAACCGAAGCCAAAATGCCGTTTTTGTCAATGTCTGGCAGTGAATTTGTTGAAGTTTTTGTCGGTGTAGGTGCTTCAAGGGTTAGACAGTTGTTTCAAAAAGCAAGAAAACTTGCTTATGCCGAAGGTGCATGTATTTTGTTTATAGACGAAATTGAAGTTATAGGAAGAGGCAGAACTTTTTCGTATATGGGCGGGGGAGAAGAAACAAACAGCACACAGAATCAGTTGCTTGTTGAGCTTGACGGTTTGGAAAGTAAAAAAGATAATATTATAGTAATAGCCGCAACAAATGCAAATGAAAATGTTCTTGATAAAGCTCTTTTAAGGCCCGGAAGGTTTGACAGAAAAATCCGCATAACGTTACCTAATTTAAAAGAAAGGGAAGATCTTTTTAAATTTTATCTTAAAAAAGTAAAAGTTGCTCCTAATGTTGATGTTTCAAAATTGGCAAGAAAAGCCGTTTATAAGTCCCCTGCGGAAATTGAAAATATAATTAAAGAAGCTGCTTTGGTTGCTACAAGAAACGGTAAAGAAACGGTGGATATGAGTGATATTTCATCGGCAATGGACAGGATAGATTTAGGTTTGGAAAGCCATATAACAATGACACCTAAAGAAAGGGAAATGACCGCTTATCACGAAGCAGGTCATGCCGTAACTTTATATTATTTGCATCCGACCGATGATGTTTTTAAGGCAACAATAAAATCAAGGGGTGATGCACTCGGGTTGGTTGCTCATAATCCTAAGGAAGAATGGCATACACAAAATAAAGAAAAGCTTATTGCCGATATTATGGTAGCACTTGCCGGATACAGCAGTGAAAAAATTAAATACGGAACAACATCTACCGGTGTATCTTCGGATTTTACAAAAGCAATGGCAATTGCAAATGCAATGGTTTGGCAGTTCGGCATGGGAGAAAAAGGTTTTATAGGAGATTTTACCGCAATACCTAAAGAAAATTTGTCAACGGATTTGAAAGAAAAATTAAACGAACAAACTATGGCAATATTGAATTTATGTTTGGAAAGAGTTGATAAATACCTTAGCGAACAATGGGATATAGTAGATAAAATGGCACAAGCTTTGCTTGAGAAGGAAGAACTTGATTATGACGATATAGAAGAATTATTTACAAAATACGGTAAAAACAGAGAAAGAATTCTTGATACAAATGTTACAAGCAAAAATATAAAAACGGAAACCGTTAATGCTTAAATACTTAATTTGTTCTTTGGCTATGTTTTTTTCTTTTTGCTCTTGTGCTCCGAGTTTTCCTAAAGAAACTTTAGTGCAGGATATAGAAAAGATTATTGAAAAAGAATCGGGAATTTTACCGAAAGTTGAAATTATAAAAGATACTTTGTATTTGGATTTGGAAATGGAAGATATTGTATCTTTGCAGAGTGAAGTTGTTTCAAAAGCAATAAGTTCTTTGCAAAGTGCCGTTTTTGCAATTACAAGGGTTGCATTAAGTTCAGATGCCGATATTAAAATTATAGTGGTTACGGCTTATGACCCTAACTTTCAGGTTGCTTTAAGAATGTTTCAAAATATAGACGATGTAAAAAGTTATTTTTATCAAAGAATATCAAGAGGCGATTACGAACAAAGACAACTTATAGAAATGGAAAATCCGGAAACGGCTCGTGATGCGGTATTGGATAAACATTATATCACAATGGATGAATTTGTCTCACGGCTTGTTATTTCCCAGCTGAATATGTCCGGCAGAACAAATCCGTTTATTGCAAATCTTTTAACGACATTAAATTTAAAATATTATTATATTAATTCCGGGGTAGTTTATCTTCACTCGTCAGGTGACGGTGAAATTTTATCTTCAAAGTTTATAAAACAAATTATAACGTCGGAATTTAAGAAAAATATAGAAAAATACAAAATAGAAACTATGAAATCGGCGGTTATTTTGGATAAAGAAAATAACTCTGTTTTGGAATTGGATTTGAAATAGTTATTTAAAAATTGTTAAAATTATATAAATTATTTTTTGGAGATTTAAATGGAATTATTTAAAATGGCAAAAGAAGCAATGTCAATGAGAAGCAAATTGAAAGAAATGGAAAAAGTTTTAAAAGCCAAGGTAGTTGATGTTGAATATAAAGGTGTTAAAATAAAAATAAATGCAAAGAGTGAAATTTTGGATTTAAAGTTGCCGGAAGATGTTTTAAGTAAATCAGTTAAAGATGTTGAAAAATTGGTTTTGTCGGCTTTTCAAGAGGCAATAAGTCGTTCCCAAAAAGAAATGGCCGAAGAATCTAAAAAAATGATGGGCGGTTTAAATATACCTGGATTAAATTAAAAAAAATATAAACGGGAGAGAATATGAAAAAATTATTTTTTTCTTTAGTTGCTTGTTTGTTTTTCAGTGTTGTTTGTTTTGCCGAAAAAACGTTTTTTATTGCCGGGAAAATAGATATGCCGAAAGAAGTAAGGAATACAAGTGTTGTAGTAGATATTTCCGGTACTGCGGATTTACAGGTTAAGCCCGACAGAAAAGGTAATTACATAGCCGAGGGGCTTCCTGCAGGCGGGAGTTACACTATATCTGTTGTTTTACCCGGTTATGAAGCAACTCCGCAAACGAGAACCGTTGATGAGTTAAGTAAAAATATAATGTATGAAGATTTCTCTCTTAAAAAAATTCCGGAAGCAAAGCATAAATTTAAAACAAATTTTGAAAATGAAACCGGTTTTGATGATGATATTGATGATATAGATATGATAGACGTTAAAACAAATAAAGTCAAAAAAGCAAAGAATAAAAAAGATACAAAAACTGTTGCAAAAAAAGATAAAGCAAATTCGGCTGTTGCAGCAAAGGCAGCAACTACTAAAAGTAAAGTTGCAACAAAATCTAAACAAGCCGATAAAGCTGTTACTGCCAAAAAACAACCCGCAAAAGCAACTGCAAAAAAAGATGATTTGTTTGATGATATAGATGATGAGGACATCTTATCCGAGCAGGATGTTTTTGAACCTAAAAAGAAAGTTGGTTCATCTTCAAAGGCGAAAAAAGATGATTTGTTTGATGATGACGATTTGGGATTTGAAGAAGATGATTTGTTTAATGAAGATTTGTTGACGACAAAAAAAGATAATGTAAGTAAAAAAGCCGAAAAAGGAAAAAAACAGGTAAACAAAGCCGTTAACAAAACAAACGATGCAATATCCGATACGGTTGATGATTTTGATTTGAATTCCGATGCGGATTTGCTCAACGATGAAGATTTGCTTTCCGAACCTAAAAAAGAACTTACCAAACAAGAAAAGAAAAAATTAGAAAAAGAAAAGAAGGAAGCGGAAAAGAAAGCCAAAAAAGAAGCAAAAGAAGCTGAAAAGAAAGCTAAAAAAGAAGCAAAGGAAGCAAAAAAGAAAGCCAAAAAAGGAGTAAAAGAAACAGCTGCTGTTGCTTCCGATAAACTTGATGAAAGTTTGGATTTTACGGATGAAGATTTATTACTTGATGAAGAATTGAATCAAACAAAAAATAAAGCTTCTAAAGCAAAAACAGCAATAAAAAAAGAAACGGATTTTGATGAAAACCTCGGTGATGATTTCTTAGATGAATTGGATGATACAAGCTTAAATAAAGCTAAAAATGTAAAATCCAAAAAAAACATAAATGCAAAACTTACAAATGCCGAAGCCAAACAAAGAGCAAAGTTGGAAGCTAAACAATTTGACGGTGAATCGGATGACTTTTCTTATGAAGAACCTGTTGAAGATGAGTTAGAAGTTGAAACCGAATATGTATCAATATCAGGCAGGGTTGTAAAAGGTAAAGCCGGTGTTAAAAATATTAAGTTGAATTTGGTAGGTTTAAGTAAACCTGTTACAGCAACGACAGACAGTAACGGTTTTTATAAATTTGACAAACTGCCGGCAGGTAAAGATTATGTGGTTGCCGTTGTAGCCGGTAAACAGAATTTAAAAATTTCTCCTATGTCAAAAGTTAATAAAAAATTAACAAGAGATGCTAAAAATCAAAATT
>NZ_CACWEU010000127.1:0-33919 GCF_902760015.1 Candidatus Ruminimicrobium bovinum | reverse complement strand
TTGAAAGCGGAACAGATGTTTATGTCGGTAATGGTTATGGCTTCTCGTCTGATGGAATGAATTTAATAAAAAACAGATTTGAAAATTTGGGAATGAATATAAATATAAGAGATAATATTGATGGAAAAGAAATAAATTCTTCAAATAATTTTTTAAGAGCAATAAAAGGTAGTAAAAAGCAATATTCCGATAAATCAAAAAAAACTATGTATGTGTTTAACGGACATTCAAACGGAGGTGTTCTTTATTTCGTTACCGGAGGAGAAAAAAATAAAAATAAAGAAGATATGGATTTTGTTACGGTAAAACAGACAGCAGAAGCTATAATTGAAGCTAAAAATAACGGTGCCGTTATGAATAATATGATAATAAATTTAGCTTCTTGTGTTTCATTCGGCTTTGCGGAAAGACTTATTAATGCAATAATAAATCAAAGAATACGGGAATTAAGAGCGGAAGGGAAAAATCGTGAAGAAATAAATAAAATAATAGAAACTGAATTAAAAGAAGGAATTTTGATTCCAATAATAATCACTTCTACAAATAAAGATTATAAATACAGTTCAGGTGTTAGTTTTAGAAAAGATAATAATATTTATGATATATCTACTTTTGAATATGCAACTATATACTATATGGATAACAACAAAGATGAAATTCAAAATAATGGTGCTTTTTCCATCAAAAATTTATTGCTATCCTGGAAAAAATATAAATATTCTACACCATCTATTATTGTCTATGATTACGAATTTTATCAAAAAAAGCAAAAGTTAGATAACAAATTTAGAAAAGAATTAGGAATAACATCTCTTGAACAAGAAGAACAAATTGATTTTGATAACTTTGTAAAATTTTCCCTTTCAATTTTTTCTCCGTTAAAAAACACGAAGATAGGTTCTGTATTAAATAAATATGCACCGGTATGGGAAGAAATGGTATTTAGAACAATTCCTATGGCAGTATCACCTACATTTTTTTCTATTATGCAAGTGTTGTTTTTATTTTCACACACTATAGTAAAGTGGATAACGATATCAAAAGATGCGGGGAATTGGAGTTTAAAAACATTAGGTAAGTTTGCAAAAGAAGATTTAAAAAATTTAGGTTTCCCTTCTTTATTAGTAACAATTTCATACATAATACCTTTCACAATTTTATCAATAACTTTTCCTTTCTTATCACCTTTGGCATTAGTAGTAATTCCTTCATTGATTTCAATACTTTTTCACTATATTTGGAATAAAAAAGGTACACCAATAATTAATAACTTAAATAAATTGATAGATTTAAACTTAGAGTATAAACCATTGGAAATAATTAACATTGAAAGTTCCAATAGACAGATATTGAGAAACTTCTTTAATAATGTTGCAGATTATAGAAAAGAAAAATTTAAAATGAATAAAAATATGGAAGAAAGCAGTATTATTCCTGCAGAAAAAATGGATGAGTATATTGATGTTTTAGATTTTAATTTTCAATATGAAAATATGAGTTTAAAAGAAGCTATAAGAATTTTAATGGATAATGATGAAGAGAGGTTAGAACTTGCCAAGGATTTATTAATTAATTTCGTTTTTGGAAATTTAATCAATATTTCAGGTTTTACTGGGACATATAAAAATAATGAAAGCATATTTTTCTATAATAATGATATTTCTGGTGAAGATATGTCTTTTTTCAGATATTCATATCCATATCAATACAATACAGCATTAAATTCTGATTATAAGAAAGAACTGTATATTAAACTATATGATGAAATGCTAAGAGATTTGATTGATATTAAAAGTAATAGTGATAGGGACGAAGATGGATATTTGTATTTTTCAAAAAAAGAATTAGCTTTAGCTGTATCACAACTTAACATAGATATAGCCAGAGAATACACAGGTGAAGAATTTAATGAAATCAGGTTTAATATTATTTCAGAATTGGTGTTGAATAGAGAAAGAATGTTAAAAGTTTTATCAAAATATTATGCGGTTTATTGTTGGGAAAACAAATATGGCAATAGAGAACAAATTACAATTCATGTTGAAAATGATAAAGAGTTAAAGTTAAGTCGTAAAAATTTTGTTCATATATGTGATGCACACTGCCCCATAACAGCTAACTTGGAATATTCCGAAAATATGTTTAATCTTTATGCTCCAAATATTTCTTTAAAACATTCTATAAGAATTGATAAGATAGAAGATAATATGATTGAGGTGTATAGAGAAGGTACTGAAGAAGAAAATGATGGAAAAAAAGTATTTAAAAAAGAAATAGAAGGTGAATTATATGTGTTAGTTTTAAAAGATAATGGTTTTGTTGACACATTTTATATACAGGATGCAAGACATGATGTAGAAGATAGTTATATAAGAAAAAATGTACAACTTTCTATTTTTTCTTCGTTGCAAAATACAAAAATAGGTGGGATGTTAAATAAATATGCACATATATGGGAAAATATATTTTTTGTTGCACCTACAATATTATCGGGATTGTTGTTCGGTTCGTTACTTACTGTTTCCGGTATTGCATTGTTTGCGGCATTTGTTGCATTGTTTTTATTTTCACACACTATAGTAAGGTGGCTTACTGATAAAGATGCAGCAGGGAATAGAAAAAGTTTTAAAGATTTTGCAAAACAAGACATAAAAGATTTAAGCATTCCCGCATTAATATTAACAGCATCATATATAATACCTTTTGCAGCAGTATCAATGGTTTTACCGTTAGTTCCTGTAGCATTAATATCAACAATTTTACCGATAGTTCCGTTTGCAGCACCCGTATTAACAACATTAATACCGATGCTATTATCAACAATAACCGCAACTGATTTCCATAAGCATTGGAATGAAGACGAAAAATTTGCTGAAAATATCACAAATATCGTAAACAACATAAAAAGCAAAATTCCTTTAATAAACAAATTACCTGATTTAGAATATCGTAGTCTAAGTATTTTTGATGTCGGTAATAAAAATATTAATGATAAATTATCAATGGAAGAACTTTTAGAAGAAATTTCGGATGGAAGATTTTTTTATGTGGAGTATTTGAATGAATATTTAACTGAAACCGGAAAAAATGAAAAAGATAAATATATTGAACTGACCAAAGATATTGATATGCCGACAAGTGTTGAAAAATGGTTTTTGGAAAAAATAATAACAACAAATTTTATATCGGAAAATTTCGATTTATTAGTTTTAGTTGCCGATAAAATAAAATATTTTAAAGAAAATCTTGCATACAAAGATTATGAAGAACAAAGTTATAAATTATTAAAAATATTTGATGAACGAATAGATAAGAAAGAATTTTTATTTGAATTTAAAGATTTGATTGAATATATATTAAAAAATGTAAATATAGTTGAAGAAATAGATGAGAATATATCGGTTTTAAATAACAATTATGATTTTATAAAAGACAATTTTAAATTAGTAAATAATTTATACGAAAATGCAAAAATTTCTTCTTTTGACTCAAAACATATAAAGAGGTTTATTGAAGGATTAAATTTTTTATATGAACATGATAATGAATATTTTTCGGATATTAGTGATGAAAATCTTGTTTTTGCATTTAATATATACAAAGATTGTTTCCGTTATTCCGTTGATAAAATCGACAACACTGCTAACTATATGTTTATAGATTTTATTTTAGATTTGGGGAAAACAAGTGACGGTAAATCTTTTATTAATGATAATAAAGAATTGCTATTTGATATTAGTGGTAAATTTGGAATATTGGCTGTTCCAGTTTTAAATTTGTTGATTGAAAATAAAGATATTCTTTCCAAAAAAAATATTAAAGATGTTAAAAACTTGTGTGATGAAGAACAATTAACAGACGATCTTATTAGTTTGTTTACAATAAAATATAATGAAAATCCGGCAAAATTTCCGTATAATGCTTTGTTCTATTTGGCTTTAAATAAAAATGTAGGTCAGTTTATAATTAATTTAGATGATAATGCTAAAACAAACGATAATTATTACGAGTTAATAACAAAAGGAAATATGAGAGACATTCATTATAGAATTTCTCGTCCGTATCAAAGTGACAGTTCATTTGAGTATATGATAGAGAATAATAAAATAATAAAGAATAAACAAATGACAGACCTTTATAATAAAAATAAAAAGTTTGCCGAATTAATAGATTCTTATGATGAAAATAATCCGTCTTTTGATGAAATAAAAAATTTGTTGATAAAAGCAAATATTGTAGAAAAAAGATATTTCAGTGAATCCGATGTAAGAAAAGTAGTTAAATATGTTAAGCAAGATATTTTGTATGCTAAACTGTATAATATTATAAATAAAATTTATAACGAAGATGAAGAATTTATTGAATTTGTAAATTCTTATAATATTAATGAAATTTTTAAACTCTTAGATAAAAAAGGAATAAAGTATGAAAAAAATACAGTTCAAAATATTGTAAAAGACATAAAAAATAAAAACATGTATAAAAGAGTTAACGATATTTATGATAATGAAAAAAGATTTGCCGATATGGTTAATTCTTATGATGGTTCTGAAGTATCATTTGAAAATATATGTTCTTTCCTAAATAATGAATATGGTATAACGGATAAAGATACTGTTAAAAATATTATAAGAGATATAAAAATTAATAAATTATTGCTTAAGATAGATTATTTTGATTTCAGCATAAATGATCATTGTATTTCATTTGATATTTTACTTAATAATTGCAAAATGGGCAGAATAACACAAGAACAAAAAAAAGAGTTTATTAACAAATCATCAAAACTTGTTTTTGAATATTATAATGAAGAAAAAGAAGGAACGGTAATTCACGATAAAAATAACAATAAAACATATCCTTTTGATGATTTTGATAAGGTTGAAATTAAAAGTGATAATTATCTTAAGAACAAAAGAAATAATTTAACTAAATTATATAACAATAAAGAATTGTTTAAAGAATTGTTTACATCCGAACAATCCGAACAAAGAAAAGATATCTTTAAAAATGAAATAAAGGCAGAACAAAAATTGGGTATGAAAAATGACGATAGCGATATGTTGGAAATAAAGGATTTTGACAGATTGCCGAATGTGTTCAGACAAATGTTTTTGGACGGTTCAATAAAATCAATTGCAAATTTAAAAGAATATATAAGACCTGCCTTTGATGGAGATATAAATGAGTTTGTTCAAAAAAATCCGCAATACTTGAGAGATTTAACTGTTGCAGAAAAACGAAATATTAACGGCAAGACAGAAGTAAACAGTATATGGAAAAAGTTTAAGGGCAATTATGATAACGGTGAATATAAAAATGTCGATGATATATTTGAAAGTTGGACAGGTTTTTCTGTAAGCCAAATAAAAGAAAATGAAAACAAAGATATAACAATAAATGGCAGAAAATATAAAAGAGGACAAATATTTAATGTTTATAGAGACGATATATTACTGGCAATTGTAACGGTTTTAAAAAATAATAATGAAAGCGGATATAAAGAAGATTTTAAAATTTTAAATAAAAATAATTATGATTTTCAATGTTCTTTATTAAAAGACGGTCCTTGCATAATGACTTATACACAAGCATTAAATGCCGGTTATATTACCGGAGATTGTACCGGCAGATTGGCAAATGGTCAAAATAATGAAAATTATAGAAATAACAGATTATTTTTGGATAATTTTTTTGTGGTTGGCTATTTTAAAGAAGGTAAATTAATTCAGAAATATATGTGCCATTTTGATGAAGACAGTATGCATATTATGTCTATGGAAGATATTCCGGGTTTTAGACCTAATAAAACAAATGAAAGTGACGGTGATAAAAACGACGGAGGTGAATACGGTAATATAGATTTTGAAGGACAATATTTCTTTGAGAGTTTGGAGTATATTTCTCAAATTATAACAAAAATAAATAAAGATGATAAAAATTATAAAAATTTTGAAATTAATCATGTGTATATTGATACTGACAGTTCAAATACTCAATTTTTTAAAGATATTATACCTTTTACAATTTTTACAAACATAAAAGATATGATGTTGAAAACAGGTAACAAAGAATTGACCGATAAAATAGAAATAGAATATGATAAATATCATAATGAGTTAGAAATTTATAAAAAAGAAGCCGAATTATCCGATGCAGAAGTTAGAGAATTATCTAAAATATTAAAAAATATCAAAGGAGTATCATATCAAGAAGTAGATGGAAATTTAATAGTAAAAGTAAAAACTTCCGATAAAGATAATTTATTAGCACAAGGTAACTTAGATAGTTTATATGAAATAGATATGGATGAGTCAAAATTACATGCTAAAGTAGAAGAATATGAAATCAAAGGTAATAAACTTAAAATTTTAAGAACATTGACGGGGCATAAATATAATGATTCTATAATTGATAAATTCGAGATAGAACAATCTATTTTAAGGGAAGGAATAGTAGAAGACACAAAAGGAACTTTTGATAATGAATTACCATTAAATAATGATGGCAAAATTGTATTAAACAATGAAAAATTAATTCATAATTTTGCATATAATTTAGTTGATATGGTCGAACTTTTAAATCTTCCGGTTTATGCATTAACCGGTGGACAAGAAGGATTTATTTTAGAAATAGGACAAAATAAATTTTTAAAAGTCGAAAAAAATGTAGATAGTTATAATACCATAAGTAACAGATATACTACAGAAACAGGTGAAGATGAAGAGAATATGTATGAAGATATAAAGCAAATAATAAATGAAAAAAATAAAAATGGAAAATATATTTGGGATTTTATTTTAAATGGGCAAATAAAACAATACAATAAAAGAGAAAAAGAAAATATAAAATTACCGGAAGATTATAATGATAATAGAAATAAATATATAAAACAATATAAAAATAATGCCGGTAAAAAATTTATAGGAGTAAAAGTAAAAACTGAAAATAAAGAAGAAAAAATTTTATATTTTGAAATAATTGAGAGTAAAAAAACAAAATGGGTAGAATTGAAAACGGAAATACAAAATGATGAAATAAAAAAAGATACTAAAGGTAATAATGTAACTATAAATATTAAAGAACAAATAAAAAATATAAAATCCCAAGGTTATAATTTAGAAGAACAGTTGGAGGATGAATTAAAAAAAGAAACAATAATTGTTGAATTACCTTCAGAAAAAGTTACCGATATATCAATATCATCGGAAGAATATCAGGCATCTTTTATAGGGAAAGCATTATTTAGTAATATCCCCGGTGTAAATTTAATTACACAAGCAATTAATCGCAGATATTATACTGCTAAAGGTGATATTGTTTTTAATGATAATTGGAATATTAATGACCAAATAGATTTCATAAATAAAACAGGAGAAATTAACAAAGATAATACTTTAGAGTATCCTAATTTAAATGCCGGTAGCGAACAAAGAAATAGCTATAGAAATGAAGAAGAAAAGTTGTTAAATGAATTTATTGATAACGGAGTTACTTCTGAAAAATTTAGTAACGGAGAATACAAAGGTTCTAATAATTATGCTTATATTTACTATTTATACAGAGAAAAGAAAACGGAATTACTTAAAAATTATTTAAAAAACACAAATAATAAAATAGAACACAGATTATATGCTTTAATGTATTTAAAAATATTAGGTGAAAATACAGATAAAAAAGTTGAAGATGAAATAAAAGAAGAATATAACGAAAAGATAAAAACAAAAGGTTACAGAAACAATATAAAAAATAATTTTGATTTAAAAGCACATATTGCCGGAATAATGTTAATTTTGGAAGAAGATTTTACCGAATTGGCAAATATTGCCGGTAAATCGGAAGAAAAAGCTCAAATTTTACAAGGCATGTATGAAAAAATACCTAATGCTATATTTTTAGGGAGATTACCTACAATTTATTTGATAAAAAGGGCATATTCCGATTTAGCTTTCTCAGTAGACTTTGAAGATGATTTGAATGATACTGTTATACATGAATTAATGCATATTTTTGTTAAAAAAGCCGGTTTTGAAAATGAAAATGAAATAGGGCTTTCTTTAAATGAGTTATTTGCTTATATTGCTTCAAAAGAATATTCATTAAATGAAGAAGATAAAAAAGATGAAAAGAAAACGGATAATTTTTCATTTATTCCTTTTAATGAAGAACACAATTTTTCGGAAATGTTTATGGAAGTGATGGATATAATAGGTGAACCTTTTACCGGAAAAAAATTGTCGGAGATAATTGTTAAATTAATGATTTCAAAAGAATTTAGCGGTTTTAGAAATACATTTGACGGATTATCTCAATTAGAATTACGAAACAAAATTTTTGATATTTATCTTGAAGGTAAAGATGAAAATTTTATTAAAGATTTTGAAAAAAAAGTAAATGAATCGGATTTCGGTTGTCAGTCCGTTTTGTATAATGCTTTAAAATATTTTGAAGAAAAATATCCAAATGAATGTTTACAAATGATATCTGCAATAAAAGATGAAATAACGGATGAAAATGGAAATGTGAAAAAATCATATAGAGTTAATAAATCGTATAAAGGAATATATTCCGACGAAATAGAACAGAGAGTAAAAGACGGTGATGCTAATACAATACTTTATCATATAATTTTAGCAGGCGAACAACCTAATGAAACAATATTAAAGATTATTCATGATAAATTGCCTGCAACAGAAACAGATTTGAAAAATCTTTTCGAAGATGAAAAATTAAGTAAAATTCAAAATAAAGAAGATTTAGAAAATATTATTGAGAATGAAAATTTAAGAAAATATTTAAACAATAAAACTTATGAAAGTAAGTTATTGCAACAAAATCCGCAAGATTATATTCCTGCAGAATATAAAGGAAAAGGTTATCCTATTGATAATTTAATTAAAAGAATTGAAACACATTATAGTGAAGGAAGTTATCATGAACAACTGATAAACGAACAGTTAGAATTATTGGGGAAATTTTTAATAGGTATAAATGAAAATGAACAATATAAAAATAAAATAATAACTCTTTTTGAAAAACTTGGTGAAAAAGGTCTTGATAGGGAAGGAATAGATACTAACAATAACTGTTTAGCATTAAAAATATTTTTAAATGATGATTATAATATAATTTTTGAAAATTCTTATTTTAAAAAGAAATTAAATGAGCTAAATAAAAATACCGGTATAAATTATGATGTTATAAAATATACCATAGCTGTTGAATTGGCTAAATTTATGAAAGATATTTTAGAAATAGAAGAAAAGAACTTGAACGATATGGATATATCTGATGAAAAAATAAAGTTTACTTCTAATATGTTTTTTAATGATGAATATATGATAAACAACTACTTAGAAAGATTAGTGTTGACTCATGAACAATTAAGTTTTGTAGGTGTACTGCCTTATTCTTTTCTTGATGAAAAAGGTGAAACAATTTATGACAATAGCAGGTTACATAATAACGATAAGTTAACTAAAAATTATAAACAAGCGGGAATATCGTTTGATGATTCGTATAAGCTTATAAGCTACAAGGATGATTTTAATAATTTTTTTAACGAAAAAGATATAAAAGATATTTTATCAGAATTTGAAATTAAAATATTCGGAATACCTATAAATGATTTTGAAACTATAGTTATTGAAGAAAAACTTAAAATTATTACAAAGTCCGATAATATTATTAATGCGACACAAAATATAATAAATAAATTATTAGAAAGGCTGGCTAATCCTGCATGGAATTCAAAAAAATTATATGAGAATATAGAAAAAAGATGTAAAAATGAGTATGGAAGTATTTTTGATAGTAAAAGTTTCAATGAAATAACAAAAAATAATAAAGTTTTATTTGAAGAAAATGGAAAAAGTTTAGTTGAAGAAACAAAAGAACCTTTAAGAAAGAAGATAGAAGAAACAAAAGAAAATATTATTAAACAAAATGAAAATAAACTTCTTTTAAGAAAGATAGACTTTTTGCCTAAAGAAAAACAAGAGAAAATAGAAAAGTTATTAATTTTTATAGATAACCGTATTTCTGAAGCTGATAATGTTTTACAATATGAATCTGATATTTTTTTACAAGATAAACAAAAGTTAAATATGGCTAAATATAATTTAATAAATTCAATATATATTAGGGGTCAATTTGAAAACAGTTATATTAACTCGGATAGAACAAAATATTGGTTGTTTTCGGGACACGGAATTTTTTATGATGATAAATTTGGAATATTAAATTCGGATATAAAATCTTTTGTAACAATTTTAAATGAATTTAATAATAAATATACGAATAAAAATGAGAAATATAAAAAAGAAATAAATTCTTTAAATGAAATAATAACTGAATTGCTATATTTAAGTCCTGATGAGATTGCTGAAATTATTAAAAAAACGGTAGAAAAAAATATTGATAATTTGGATAAAATTAATTTGAAAAATGAATTTCTTCATTTTAGTTGTTGTTTTGGCTCTTTTATAGAAGAAAATACTTTAAAAACAGTAACTTTAAAACTTAAAGAACTTGGTTTAAGTGAAGAACAATTAGATAAAATTGGTTTGCCTTTTGCAATGAGTGAATCTTCTTACGGGGATATCGTAGCTAAAGATACTATTCCGCTTAATGATTCTTTTGATAAATATATATCAACCAATAAAGGACTTACGTATTTTGATTTATTGATTATATCCTCACTAACAAAACGTTCCGGTTTGGAATTTTTTAATTATATTCCTTTTTCTCAAAAAAATAAATTAAAACAACAATATAGAGGAGAATATTTAAAAGACAAATTAAGAAATGATAATGCGGATATGGACGATGTTAAAGAGATGATAAATATTGGATTGGAAACAGATGTGTTTGATATTATTCTTTTAAGAAGTGAAGAGTTTCGTTATTATGATGATTTTATTTCCGAGTATTTTAGATTTATGTTAGATAATAATAAAACATTTTTTGAAAATATTTCATTATTGGGAATCGTTAAATTGTTGAATTTGTTTAATGAAGAACATCGAAACATATTAAAAGATATAATAACAATACAGATTAAATTTGATTATAAAAATGTCCCTGAAACTTTTGAAGGTACTAATGTTGAAGATGAAATAAATGAACAATATAATAAATATTTGAATGCCTATTATTTGGATTTTACCGATAAAGATAACTTTTTAATATCTATTGAAGAAGAAAAAAGTAATATTTTTGAAAATACTAATATAGATCTGAACGATGATGATAATATAGATAGAAACGAAAACATAAGTATAAAAACAAACAGGAAAAAAATTTCAGTAGAAGAATTTTTTGGTTTGTTCGAAAATAGAATTATATTGCCTGTTGAAGCTGTCAATGAAATGAAAAATAAAGATGGTAATAAAGTTCTTTCTCTTGGAAGATCTGAATATAGAATAAAATCGGATAACAGATATTCTTCAAAAGTAAGAATGTTGGATGCTATATGTAAAAATATTTCTAAACAATGGTATGAATATTATAGAGATGGAGATAATGATATATTGGAAGAAGGTAAAGACGGAACGATAAAAGCAAAACCTTATGAATTAATGAAACAGATTAATAAGGATATAAATTCCGGTAAAATAACAAATGTTTATTTCTTCTTGCATAAAAACATGGATAAAGAAAGAGATGAAAATGAATCTTCATTTACTTTTGATGAAATAAAAGTTCTTCTTAAAATGAAATATTCAGACAATGAGGAATATAATAATATAGCAGACAATATTATAAATCATACTACTCTTGTTGTAGGAACTCAAACTTTATTAAACGGTATATTGAAAATATTAAGACAACATGAGTCAAAAATGGATATTAGTAATGTTCGTATATTTGCTAATTTAATGGACAATCTTTTAATGAATGCTAATATTAACAAAGCGGCAATTCTTCCCGGAAATGAAGATTATGTGAATAAATCGATTTCCGACGGAAAAAGTTCATTAAGAATATTGTTAGGAATAGCTTGGAAGGAATTTTTAAATGTATATAATCCTAATTTTGCAAAAAAGCACGAAGAAAAAGGTGCTGCATCTCAACAAACCGCAATGATATTAACAATAACATCTTGTTTAATACCGGTAATAGTAGGGATTGTCGGCTTATTATTGCCTGCAATACCGTTAACAACGGTTTTAATAGCATTTATAACTTCAATATTTGCATCAAATATAGGATTGCATGTAATACTTGATTTTAAAGCAATAAAAACAAGAAAAGAATTGTTTAATACAATATCAAATAATATAGCAATAGAATTGGAAATGAAAGAAATAGTTGCACAAGAAAAAAATGAAAAGGAAATAGTTTTGCCGATATATGTAATGTCTAAAGGTTTGGAAGGATTAGGATATGATAATTTAAGAAATACGGGTTTGAAAACGGAAAAAGGTGAAAGTGTATTTGCGGTTGAAAAAGCCGGAGCAATAATACTTGGAACAAGAAGCGGAGCAAGTGCAAAAGATGTTGCCCAAGTATTGAACGAAAGTAAAGTATTGGAAGATTTGATAAAGGATAAAATCGGTAAAAATATAAAAGTGAAATCGGATATTGTAGTAGAGGATAATAATTATATACAAGAGAAACAGAAAGAAAAAGATTTTGAAAACAGTAATATAATTTTTGAAGACGGTATAATGATAGTTAATAAAATAAACGGACAAACACAAACTGAAATAATTAACGAATTTAAAACATTATCTTCCATAAAACAAACAATAGGGTATACATTAGCGGATAAGATGATAATATCATTGGAAAGTATTGAAGATAAAGTATCGTTAATACAATCTTTAAATAACGGAAAAGCAAGGAAAGTAATAACGGAAGAACAAATGAATGATTTAGGTTTAAGTAAAGCCGAATTATTTAAATTAAGAGAAGAAGGAATAGAAGTATACATTAAAGAAGGAGATAAAATCAAAGAATTTGACACTAAAGAAGAAATAAAAGATATAGAAAAAGTTGATGGAAATATAACAATACAAGGATTACAAAATAAAATTGTTTCTTCGGAAAAATCATTGTTAATAGATATAGAAGATTTGAAAGGTATTTTAAAAAATAATCAAACATCCGATATTTTAGAAGTTTATGATATGTTTGAAACATTAATGGGAAATATAAAAACAACTTTCGGAATAGGACAATTAACCGAAAAAGACGTAGAAGAAATGGCATATAATGTTTCATTTGATAAAATACCTGTAAAATGGGAAAGTTTGGAACAAAACAATGAAATAATGATGATGTATAATTCCATATCAGAAGATAAAAAGAAAGTATTTAAAACAACAATAGAAGCAAGGATAGAAGCAAAAAAAGTAATAAAACAAGTAACGGTAGAAAATGTACAAATAGCACAAAATAATAAAAATAAAAATTTAGAAAAGTTATTGGTAAAGATGATAAATAAAGGAAATATTGATATAGATCAAGAACTATATCAAGAACAATTGAATGAATATG
Source organism: Candidatus Ruminimicrobium bovinum (assembly GCF_902760015.1). Lineage (NCBI taxonomy): Bacteria > Pseudomonadati > Elusimicrobiota > Endomicrobiia > Endomicrobiales > Endomicrobiaceae > Candidatus Ruminimicrobium > Candidatus Ruminimicrobium bovinum. The sequence goes on along the minus strand of NZ_CACWEU010000127.1, from coordinate 20,416 downwards.
AAAAAATGACCGGAATTGAGTTAGAACAAGAATATAACAAAATAATAACTGATATTGATAATAATGTAACAAAACTGATAGTATTAATACCTATAATAATGGATGAAAAGAATAGTAAAGTAGAAAAACTATCTGATGAAAATGATTCAAGAGATTACAGGGCAATGCTTGCCGCTGCATAAAAATTTGCCGAGCAAATTTCGATTATAATGTTATTAGGTTATCGGGGTATAAGTTATTGTTGATGTTTATTGTTAGGATGTTTTAAAGTGCTTGGCGTTTTTATATTAAATTATATATAATAAAACATAATAAATTCGGAGCTTTCAAAATGTTAAAACAAACCTTTTTATACCCTCAGCATAAAAAATTAAATGCAAAATTTACGGAATTCGGCGGTTGGGATATGCCTGTTCAGTACACTTCCATTATTCAGGAACATAATGCAGTTAGAAATTCCGTTGGGATTTTTGATACATCGCATATGGGAACTTTTATTATTTCAGGTTCAAATGCCGGTAAATTTTTAGATTATGTTACAATTTCTGATATGGCAAATTTACCTTTGCACAAGGCAAGATATTCTATGTTGCTTAATGAAAACGGCGGTATAAAAGATGATATTATAGTTTATAAATTTGAAGACTATTATATGATGGTAGTAAATGCCGGTAATTTGGATAAAGATTTTAAATGGTTAAACGATAATAAAACTGATAATGTCGAAATAAAAAATATCAGTAAAGAAATTTCAATGATTGCAGTACAAGGTCCTAAAGCCGTTGAAATAATAAAACAACTTACCGATGAAGATATTTCTTCAATGAAATATTTTACGGCAAAAGATATTAAATTTAAAGGACAGCAGACAGCTTTTTCAAAAATTGCAAGAACGGGTTATACCGGCGAAGACGGTTTTGAAATTTTAATTTCAAACGGTTGTGCCGAATATATTTGGACAAAGTTGATTGAATCAGGTGCAACACCTTGCGGATTAGGTTGCAGGGACACACTTCGGCTTGAAGCATGTATGCCGTTACACGGGCATGAAATTACAGAAAACATAAATCCCATAGATGCGGGTTTTATAAAAACAATTTTTTGGGATAAAAATTTTATCGGAAAAACTGCAATAGAAAAATTTAAAGATAAACCTTTGAAAAAATCAATTGCAATTATTTGTAAAAACGGTATAGCACGTGCAGGTGATGAAGTTTATTGTGATGATAAAAAAGTAGGTTATGTTACAAGCGGTTCTTTTTCTCCTACATTAAAAAAAGCAATAGCAATGGCTTTGGTTGATTATAATACCGATATCAATTCAAAAATACAAGTAAAAGTTCATAATAATTTGAGGGAAGTTTTAGTAGTTCAAAAACCTTTTTATAAGAGGACGAAATTGTAATGAAAAAACTTTTTGCTTTATTTTTGTTGTTTATTTTTTCGGCTTTTTTATATGCTGAACAGTTGGTTGAAATATCAATAGAAGTAACAGAAATAAACAACAATAAAGCAAAAGAGTTTGGTATAAAATGGGTTGATGAAATATCTGCAGGAGAATTGTTTATCCAAGCCGAAGGTGCAAAATCAATTTATCCTTCCTTAGTAGATTTTAACGAATGGGTTCGTTACACTCCTTTAAGTGCAACATTAAAATTATTGCAGGAAAACGGTTCCGCACAAGTTTTATCAAATCCTAAACTTGTTACAAAGTCCGGTTCAAAAGCAAGGTTTTTGGTGGGAGGGGAATTTCCTATAGCCGTTTCCGGCGTTTCAGGCGGGAATGTTGAATGGAAGGAATACGGTATTATAACCGAAATTTTACCTAAAATTTTACCGGATAAAAAAATAGATATAACAATAGAAGCGGAACTTTCAAGGCTTGATTGGGCAAATGCCGTGCAGGGTTATCCGAATATTGCAAAAAGGCAGGCATATTCCAATGTGGTTTTAAAAAATCAACAAACAATAGTTATTGCCGGCTTAATAGAAAATTATAAAGATAAACAAACCTCGGGTGTTCCTTTATTGTCTGACATTCCTCTGCTTGGAACATTATTCAAAAAAACAACAACAAGAGAAAATAAAACAAATGTTTTAATTTTTGTAACACCAAAAATTATAGAACAATGAAAAAAATAAAAAAAATTATAAATTGCAGAGCTCAAGCAAGTGTTGAGTTTATTTTATTTGTTCTTCTTGTAACTTGTGTAAGTTTAGGTATGTTAAAAATTTTTGCACTTTCCTGGAAACATAAATTTGAATTTTTATCGTTATCAAAGGAAATATTAAATGCCATTTTTTAAAAAAGAAAAATCAATGTTTTTATCATTGCTACATACATCCGTGCCTCCATACTTCAATGCCTCAAAAAATGCGAAGCAATTTTGTTCCGGGCAAACTTTAATAGAAGGTTTAATAGTTTGTATGTTGGTTACCGCTTTGATGTTCGGTTTAATTCAAGTTTGTATACTTGTTGTAAACGATATGTTATATAATGAAGTAAGCTTTTCGGCAACAAGAGCAGTAACTGTTACAAAAGAAAAAGACATTCAAAATTTTTCAAAAAAAACGGTTAATAAATTACTTGTTGCATCGGGACTTGTTTCAGGTTTATTATTTTCCGATATTGAACAGGACGGGCGAGACAGTGATGATGAAAAAACAAAAACTACAAATTGGCAGGGAACAATTTTAGGTGAAAATATTATTGACCATTCAGGAACAAATATAAAAAAATATAATGTAAAAGTTAATTATAAAACAAGATTGATGTTTTATAAACTGTTCGGCGGAAATTTATTCAGACAACAGTCTGCACGGGCAAGAATGATAAAATCGCCGGATATACAATATTATGATAAGGCATATCCAAATGCAAAAAGTTTTTCAAATAAAAAACAATAAAGGGCAGGTTATTCCTTACTTTATAGTGTTGACGATGATACTGCTTATAAGTTGGGCGATGATGATAAATATTGCAAAACTTATAAGAGATAGAATGATATTACAAAATTCCGTAGATAATACGGTATTATCTGTTGCAACTTTGCAAGCAAGAACTTTAAATATTTTAGGTGCAACAAATTATTTGCTTGCAACAATTTTATCTGCGGCTTCAAATCCTAAAGTTGTAATGTTTCCGTCTTTATCCACGGATAAAATTGCAGGTTCCATGATACCCGGAATCTTTAGTGATTATAAATGTTTGGGTAAATCAAATTATTCTTTTTCATCAAGAACAGGTGTTCAAAATTTAAGAAAAGCAGTCAATGCAATACAAACAATTCAAAATGCCGCAGTAGCCGAACATTACATGAAATATTTACAAATATTAAAAGATATTCCCGCAAAGGATTGTTCTGTTATTGTTGTTCCTTCAAGGTTTGTAAATGATTTGAAAAATTTTAACATTCCAAATATTTCGGATCCTTCGGTTTTATTGGGACTTAAAAAAAATACAAAGGGCATTAATTATTATGAAACAAAAAATTATTGTATCGACTTAAAATCGAAACATTATCATATTGTGGATTCCGTTCCTTATGCAAAAGATAAGTATTCTTGGTATGTGCAGGATAAAAATTTTTATGACCAAAAATTTATTGCTTACGGAGTAAAATTGCCTTCGGCAAAAAGTAATAAAGGATATCCGTTATTTGCAAATTTAATAGGTATAAAGTGGCCGCCTATAACAGCTTATTCTGCAGCTGCCGTATACAATGTTGACGGTTATATGTTTCCCGAAAACGAAAATACAAAAACAGGCCTCGACCCGATAGTAGCCGTAGGAATGTTGCCGATAGTTGCAAAACAATTAAAAGTTTTTTGGGATTTTGCCGAACTTGTTGCAAAAATTCCAATAGTTGGTATCGCAGGTGCCGCCGCACTTGTTGCAAGCGGTGCATATTATGCTTACCAAACTTACAACAATATTTACGATGGTTTAACCGATGAAACAACACCGATAAGACAATATAAAAAATCCTATAACGGCGGTTGGGATGCACATTTGGTTCCGATTAAATAAAATATTTTTATAAAGATTATCCTACCTGTATTATTTTTGATATGTTTAAATGATTATTGTTTATAAAATTTTTAATTTCATTATTATTTGCGGATTTTAATTCAGGATCTTGTTGTATTATAACGGCTGCTTTTTCTTTGGCAAGTTCTATCAGCTTTAAATCTTTTATAATATTACCGGCTTTAAATTCCGGAAAGCCGTGTTGTTTTGTTCCGATAAAATCTCCGGGGCCTCTCATATCCAAATCATGTGAGGCAATTTTAAAACCGTCGTTTGTTTGTGTCATAACAGATAATCGTTGTTTTGCTTTTTTACTTTTTGAATCAGATACCAACATACAATAGGATTGTTTTTTGCTTCTTCCTACTCTTCCTCTAAGTTGGTGAAGTGTTGCAAGCCCGAATCTGTCGGCGTGTTCTATTACCATAACGGTTGCATCCGGAATGTCTATACCGACTTCTATAACGGTTGTTGATATTAAAATATCAAAATTTTTATTCTTAAATTTTGTCATTACCTCATTTTTTTCTTTCGGTTTCATTTTACCGTGTAAAAGTCCTACTTTAAAATTTTTAAAAACGGTTTTTGATAAGTTTTCGGCTTCGGTAACAGCCGATTTTAATTCTGTTTTATCGGATTCATCTACTAAAGGATAAACTATATATGCTTGGTTTTTCTTGCTGATTTCTGCCGAAACTTTTTTGTATGCTTCATTCTCCGTTACACAAGTTGTTTTTATCGGAATCCTTCCCGGCGGAAGTTGGTCTATAATACTTACATCTATCTCTCCGTATATTGTCATTGCCAAACCTCTCGGTATCGGAGTTGCCGTCATCATAAGTACATCAGGTGTGGCTCCTTTGGCAAGTGCCGAAACTTTTTGCATAACACCGAACCTGTGTTGTTCATCTATCACTACAAGACTTATGTTTTTAAATTTTACTCTGTCTTCCATAACCGAATGAGTTCCGATTATAATATTTGTTTTCCCGGTAGCTATTGAATTTAAAATTTCATCTTTTTGTTTAATTTTTTTTAATATTGAGGATGTAACCAAATCTATTTTTATATTTAAATTTTTTAATAAATTACCGAAAGTTAAAAAATGTTGTTCGGCTAAAATTTCCGTAGGTGCAATTATTGCTGCCTGATATCCGTTTTCTATAGCAAGTAATATGGCGCTTAATGCAACTACCGTTTTACCGGAACCTACATCACCCATTAACATTCTGTTCATAACTTCGGAACTTAACATATCGTTAAAAATTTCATTTATTGCTTTTTTTTGTGCTTTTGTAAAATCAAAAGTTAAGTTTTGTTTGAATACCGATAACAGAGTTTTTTTTATTTGATATTTTTGAGCTTTATAATTTGTTCCGTTTTTATTTTTAGCTATTAAAATCATAAGTTGTAATATAAAAAATTCCTGTAAGGCAAAAGTTTGTCTTGCAAGTTCATATTCTTGTTTGTTATTGGGAAAATGCAATTTGTAAATTGCTTCCGATACGGGCATTATGTTTTGCGGAACTATATCCGGATAATATTTTGCAAATTCCGTTACTACAGGCAACATTAAATTCAATAAAAATTTCTGATTTATTCCCGAAGTTAAATTGTATACCGGCAGCAGTCTTTTAAAAAACAAAGGTTTTATTTGCGGATTATCAATAATTTCAAAGTCTTCAACGGAGAATTTAAAAATTCCGTTTTGGATACCGTAAAGATAAACATATTTTCCAACGGATAAATTATTTCTTAAATTTTCAAAAATATCATATTTTGAATATGGTGAAATTTTTCTAAAAAATTCTCCGGTAACGGTTCCGGTATTATCCGATACATCAATACAAAATACAGCTAAATTTTTTGATAATTTTTTTGTGTAAGCGTTTGTTATTTTGCCAAAAATACATTTGTGCCCGGAAAATTGTGAAGAAAGTATCGGTAAAATAATATTTCTGTCCTGATGGGCTCGCGGGAAAAAAGTCAGTAAATCCGCAATGTTTTTAATATTTAACTTATTAAGTGCTTTCGCTCTTTTTGGACCGATACCTTTCAAAAATTGTATGTTTTCATATAAATTCATTTTCTAATTATACAATATTTTTGTATTTTTGTCTTTGAACAAAAATATTAGTAAAAAATTGACAAAAACAGCAAATTTTAGATATAATAAAAAGATATTTATGATAAAGGTAAGTGTTTGTAATCATCTCTTAATATTCTTTTTTCAAAACCTTTTTGAATTTCGATGGTGTTAAGTTTGCTTTTAATATTGGAACACTTTTAAAAAATTCAAAAAAGGAGTTTTATTTATGTCTTTAAAAAATAAAAAAATAATTTTAAGTGAGCAGGATATACCGAAACAATGGTATAACATTCAGGCGGATTTGCCTGCACCTTTGGAACCTGCGTTTAATTCAAGAACCGGTAAAATTGCAACCAAAGATGATTTGTGTCAAATTTTTCCGGAAGAAATCGTTGAACAGGAAGTAAGCAGAGAAAGATGGATAGACATTCCGGAAGAAGTTAGGGATATTTATAAAATATGGAGACCTTCACCTTTAATAAGGGCAACAAATCTTGAAAAATTTCTTGATACTCCCGCAAAAATATATTTCAAAAATGAAGGTGTAAGCCCGTCGGGAAGCCATAAATCAAATTCTGCCGTAGCACAAGTATATTATAATAAAAAAGCAGGTACAAAAAGAATTGCAACCGAAACGGGTGCAGGTCAATGGGGGTCCGCACTTGCTATGGCTTGTAAAATGTTCGGTATAGAATGTGTGGTATATATGGTAAAAGTTTCTTTTCAACAGAAACCTTACAGAAAATCGCTTATGCAGGTTTACGGTGCAAATGTTTATGCAAGCCCTTCAACACAAACAGAAGCCGGAAGAAAAATTTTGGAAAAAGATCCTGACTGTAGCGGCTCATTAGGCATAGCGATATCGGAAGCCATTGAAGATGTTATAACTCATGAAAATGCAAAATATTCGTTAGGCAGTGTTTTAAACCATGTTGCAATGCATCAAACGGTTATAGGATTGGAAGCAAAAAAACAAATGGAAATAGCAGGAGATTATCCGGATATAGTAATAGCATGTTTGGGCGGCGGTTCAAATTTTTCCGGTATGGCATTTCCTTTTATAATGGATAAAATAAACGGAACACATAAAAATTTAAGGGCAATAGCCGCCGAACCTTCGGCATGTCCTAAACTTTCTAAAGGTGTTTATGCTTACGATTACGGTGATTTATCAGGTTTTACACCTGCATTTAAAATGTATACTTTGGGACATACATTTATGCCAAGTGCAATACATGCAGGCGGGTTAAGGTATCATGGAGCATCACCTTTGGTATCTGCAATTGTTAAAGAAAAACTTGCAGAATCGGTAGTTGTTAAACAAAGAGAAGTTTTTGAAGCTGCGGTAACTTTTGCAAGGTGTGAAGGAATACTTCCTGCACCGGAATCTTCACATGCAATAAAAGTTGCAATTGATGAAGCATTAAAAGCAAAAGAAGAAGGAAAAGCTAAAACTATATTATTCAATTTGTCCGGTCACGGGCATTTTGATTTGACTGCTTACGAACAATATTTATCGGGACAAATACAGGATTGTGACTATTCCGAAGAAGAAGTTCAAAAAGCATTAAAAGATTTACCAAAAGTAAACATTTAACAGAGGTTATAAATTTATAAGTTTATAGGGTTATGAGTTAAGTAGCAACTAAAAAGTAACTTATAACCTTATAACCCAAAAACCGATAACCCAAAATTACGGAGTGTTTTTATATGTCTAAAACAGGTATTATTTGCACAATGGGACCTTCAACAAGGTCAATAAAAATTTTAAAAAGTATGGCCGATTCCGGCATGACGGTTGTTCGTTTAAATTTTTCTCACGGGACATTTGAACAATACGAAAAAGATATTGCATTGGTTAGAAAATTAAATAAACAATACAATAAAAAAGTAAAAATTTTGGGTGATTTGGAAGGCCACAGAATAAGGGTAGGAAAACTAAAAGGTTCAAAACCGGTTGCATTGAAAAAAGGACAAAAATTAACTTTAACATTGGAACCGATTATCGGTAATTCCAATACCGTATCAATTGATTATTCCGGTCCGATAACCGATTTCAAGAAAGGGCTTGCAATATTTATTGATGACGGTAATTTAAAGTTGACTGTTAAATCCGTTTCAAAAAGTTTTATAGTTACGGAAGTTGAAATGGATTATTTATTGAAGGAACATAAAGGTGTAAATATACCGGATGCCAAACTTCATTTTCCAGAAATTGAAGAACATGATATGAAACATATTGAATTTGCAATAAAACATAAACTTGATTACATTGCAAATTCTTTTGTAAGAAATAAGGCAGATATGGTTGCTTTACAAAAAACCGTGCAGCAAAAACATCCTAACTGTAAATTGGTTGCAAAAATAGAAGACAGAGAGGGTATTGAAAATATTATTTCAATTATAGAAGCATGTGACGGTGTTATGGTTGCAAGGGGCGACCTTGGAATATCAATACCTTTATGGACGGTTCCCATTGTTCAAAAATATTTGATAAAAAAATGCAGGTCATGAGATAAATTCGTAATTACGGCAACTCAAATGCTTGAAAGTATGGTGGAATCACCTACACCTACAAGAGCGGAAGTAAGTGATGTTGCAAATGCAATAATTGACGGAAGTAATTTTGTTATGTTGTCTGCCGAAACTGCGGTAGGTAAATATCCGGATAAAGCCGTTGCAATGATGGGTAACATAATAAAATTTACCGAAAAAAACAGTTATCGTCTGTAAACAATGAAAAAACAAGATTTTATAAATCTTTTAAAACAAAAAGTTTTAATACTTGATGGTGCTACCGGAACCGAACTTCAAAAGTTCGGTTTTGTTAATGATGTGTCAACTCCGGAAGAACTTAATATAAAATTTCCGGAAAGAATAAAGCAGATTTATGCTTCATATATTGATGCCGGCTCGGATATTATTTTTTCAAATACTTTCGGTGCAAACAAAATAAAACTTTCACAATATAACCTTGAAGATAAAATAGAAGATATTATAAATGCAGGTGTTTTACTTGCAAAGCAGGAAGCAAAAAGAACAGGTGCTTTTGTTGCAGGTGATATTTCTTCGGTAGGTTCTTATATTCAGCCGTTAGGTTCCGTTTCTTTTGACTTGGCTTATGATGCTTTTAAACAGCAGGCGGAAATTTTAAGAGACAGTGCCGTTGATTTGATTGTTATAGAAACAATGACCGAAATTAAGGAACTTAAAGCGGCAGTGCTTGCTGCCCGTGATGTTTATGACGGACCGATTATTGTTCAAATGTCTTTTACCGAGGAAGGAACTACGGTTACCGGAACCGACATTTTAAGTTTTGTTGCTATGGCGGAAAGTCTTGATGTTACGGCACTCGGAATGAATTGTTCAGTCGGACCTTCACAACTTTTAAAATTTGCAAAAACATTATCCGAAAATACAAACTTGCCGATATCGTTCAAACCTAATGCCGGAATGCCTCAATTTATAAACAGAAAAACGGTATATCCCGGAACACCGGAAGAATTTGTTGAAGTTTGCCTTAAAGCATATCAATACGGTATAAATATGTTCGGCGGTTGTTGCGGAACAAATCCTCAATACATAAAATTATTATCCGAAAATTTAAAAAATAAAAAACCTGTTGAAAGGAAAAAAGTTTCTCATCATTTATTATCTTCAAGAACAAAAGCAATAAATTTGAATTTATTAAAAAAACCGGTAAAAATAGGGGAAAGGATAAACCCGACGGGTAGAAAAAATTTTCAGGAAGAACTGTCTAAAAATATTTTTGCATTAGTTAAGTCCGAAGCAAGAAATCAAAGCAAAAACGGAGCAGATATACTTGATGTAAATATGGGGCTTCCCGGCGGTGATGAAACAAATTTACTTATAACCGCAGTCAATGAAATACAGGAAATTGTTCAGCTGCCTTTGTCAATAGATTCAAGTTCATATAAAGCAATAGAAGCCGCTTGCAAACATTGTGCGGGTAAGCCGCTGATAAATTCCGTAAACGGCGAAGAAGAAAAACTTAAATTGATTTTGCCTATAGTAAAAAGATACGGTGCAAGTGTAATTGCATTGACGGTTGACGAAAAAGGTATTCCCAAGACAGCGCAAGAAAGACTTCAAATTGCCGAAAAAATTCTAAAATTTGCGAATAAATATAATATAAATAAAAATGAAATAATTTTTGATTATTTAACATTGTCTGCAAGTTCCTCACCGGAACAGGCACAAGAAACGTTAAAAGCCGTTACAAAGTCAAAACAGCTTTATCCGGAAAACAAAATACTTCTCGGTGTATCAAATATTTCTTTCGGATTACCTGCAAGGCAGATTTTAAACTCCACATTTTTTAAAATGGCACAAGAAGCAGGGCTTGATATTGCAATATGTAATCCGGGGCTTGATTGGACCATTGATGATGAATATGCACGAAATTTGTTAAATAACAAAGATGCCAATGCAAAAGAATATGTTAAAAAATATTCCGCATTTCAAAAACAACAGGTTAAAAATATAAAAGAACTTTCAACGGAAGAAAAGCTTTTCAATGCAATTTTAAACGGTGATAAAGATTATATTGTTGATTTTACCGACGAACTTTTAAAACAAAATGTAACTCCGTTAACAATATCAAATGATTTGATTTTAAAAGCATTAAATATTGTCGGTGAAAAGTTCAATTCAAAAGAGTATTTTTTACCGCAGGTTATAATGTCTGCCGAAACGGCACAAAAAGCATTTGCTTATTTAAAACCGAAATTAAAAAAGGAAAAAAATTCCGTTGCAGGTAAAGTTGTTATGGCTACGGTTAAAGGCGATGTTCACGATATAGGTAAGAATATAGTATGTGCCGTTCTTGAAAGTTTCGGATTTGAAGTTTACGATTTGGGCAAAAATGTCGACGAGCAAACAATAATTGATAAAGCAATGGAATATAATGCGGATATTATCGGACTTTCCGCTCTTATGACAACTACAATGACAGAAATGGAAAAAGTTATTAAGTTAAAACAAAAAATGAATTTAAAAACAAAAATTATTGTCGGCGGAGCTCCGGTTACAAAAAGTTTTGCGGATAGCATAAATGCTGACGGATATGCACAGGATGCCATAAACTGTGCAAAAATTGCAAAACAATTTTTTGATAACGGACGGTAAAAATATTATGAAAGAATATAATGTAATTGTTATAGGTGCGGGAAATGCAGGATGTGAAGCTGCACTTGCGCCTGCAAGACTCGGGTTAAAAACCTTATTAATTACACAAAATATAGATTTAATAGCAAATATGCCGTGCAATCCCGCAATAGGAGGTATAGCAAAAGGACAAATCGTCAGAGAAATAGATGCCTTAGGCGGTGAAATGGGTTGGATAACCGATATGGCAGGTATCCAATTTAAAATGCTTAATAAATCAAGAGGTCCTGCAGTTTGGTCTCCGCGAGCACAGTGTGATAAAAAATTATATTCTACATTTATGCAAAATTCCGTAATATCGCAAAAAAATTTGGATCTTTTACAAGCTACGGTTATAAAGCTTATAATAAAAAACGGTAAGGTTACGGGTGTTGTAACTAATTTGGACGAAACAATACGGGCGCAAGCGGTTATAATTACTACAGGTACATTTTTAAACGGAAAAATTTTTATAGGGAAAACCGTTTTTAACGGTGGAAGATTTAGTGAAACTTCTTCAACTGATTTGTCTGAATCTTTAAAACAGGATTGTGGGCTTGAAATATCAAGATTTACAACATGTACTCCGCCGAGAATTAACGGAAATACCGTGGATTATACTAAAATGGTTGAACAACCCGGAGATAATCCTCCTATACCTTTTTCTCATTTTACAAACATAAAATTGTGGCAACAAACAAAAAAGCAAGTTTCGTGTCATTTAGTGTATTCCAACGAAACAACACATAAAATAATAAAAGAAAATATAAAAGAATCTTCTTTATATAACGGGCTTGCAAATGCTCACGGACCGAGATATTGTCCTTCAATAGAAGATAAAATAGTCAGGTTTCCCGAAAGAACAAGACATCAATTATTTTTGGAACCCGAAAGTTTAAGTACAAATGAAATTTATATAAACGGTTTGTTTACGGGTTTAGGGGAAAACGTTCAGGAACGATTATTGCATTCAATTGAAGGTTTGGAAAATGTTAAAATAATAAGATACGGTTATGCAATTGAATATGATTATATTCAGCCGACACAAATAAAACATACACTTGAAACAAAAAATATAGAAAATCTTTATCTTGCGGGACAAATTAACGGAACAACCGGTTATGAGGAAGCTGCCGGTCAGGGAATAATTGCAGGAATAAATGCCGCTTTGAAAATATTTCAAAAACAACCTCTTATACTTAACAGACAGGAAGCATATATAGGTATTCTTATAGATGATTTGGTAACTAAAGGTGTTGATGAACCTTACAGAATGTTTACATCAAGAGCAGAAAACAGGTTAAGCATAAGAACGGATAATGCCGATTTAAGACTTCTTGAATTGGCTCATCAAATAGGGTTAATTTCGGACGCTATGTATAAAAAATTTACATTGTATAGGCAAACATTAGTTGATTTATATGAAGAAAAAAATATTGAAATTCCTACGGACGAAGAACTTGTACCTTGGACACGTGAAAAAATAAAAGAAGAACTTGAAATAACAAAAAAATATGAAGGTTATATTCATATACAACAACAGACGGCAAAAAAAATAGCCAAATATGGGAATAAACAAATTCCGAAAGATTTTGATTATAATTCTGTTTCTACGTTATCTTCGGAAACAAAAGAAAAATTAATAAAAGTTCAGCCGTTAACTTTGGGACAGGCAAACAGAATTCCCGGTATAAAACCGAGTGATATAGTATTTTTAAATATAGCTATTGAGAGATATAAGAAAATTGAAAAAATATTGATATAAAGTTATATTGTATGTAATATCTTTATTGAAAAACAGTAAAATGATAAATTTTTAATTTATGAAATATTTATAAATTTTTTTAATAATAAAAAAATTATGCAAAGAGGAAGTTCAATCAATATTGAAAAATACATATACAATTTTGTCTTGTAATCCTTCAAAAAATCAAACAATCCGTTTATTTGAAAAAAATGTTTTTTAGAAGTTAAATTTAGTGCCAACATTGGAATCAATACTTTTATTAAAACTTTTCTTTTTTCGTTTTCATAACTTTTTTTTGATATCAAACCTTTATTGAGATAATATTGATATATTTGCAAAAATTTTTGACCATGAACATTAAAAGCATCAACTTTTCCTTCTTTTTTTATTTTAAAAGGATTATAGAAGTTTTTAATATAAACTTTTGCTTTTTTATGGGTAAGTAATATTGATAATGTCCAGTCTACTTGCATAAATTGGTTATATAAAAATCTATCTTTATTTTTTATTTCTTCAAAATGCTGTCTCCAACAACCAAAATTTGCAATCCAAGTAGTAGCTGTTGATATGGTATTAATGAAATCGTTTATATCATTAAAATAAAATTCTTTTAAAGATTCATTTAATCTAAATAATTTAGATATATTTTTAGATATTTGATTATGTATTAAAGTTTGAAAAAATATAGGAGTTTTTGTTTCTAAATTTTCTTTTATTTTATCTAATATTATTTTTAATGTTCCATTATTAAAACCAACTATGTCATTGTTTAATTTTAAAAATTCACCCGTACCTAAAGATAATGCTTCTATAAAATTTCTATCGGCAAAATCAGTAGGTTGTTTTCTTTTAAAGTAATGAATATTTTTATACTTGTCGGTTAGTTCTTTTATAATTTCAGAAGTATCATCGGTTGAACAATTATCGGAAATAACAATTTCAATATCTTGTTCGTTAAATCCGTCACTTTTTATAATAGAATTAATCGTTTCTATTAAGTATTTTGAGCGGTTATAAGTTGGAATACATATTGATAATAAAGGATTTTGTTTCATGTTTTTTTTATAAAATCAAATGTTTCTTTTATTAACAATTGTTCATTACCTGTAAACATTGTTTCAGTTATATTATAGTTATTGAACATTGTTTTTAATGAACTATAATGTAATATCCATTGTGAACAGCTCAAATTATTATAAGTTTTTATTTCTTTGTTTGACATAAATAAATATATTTGATAGTTATCGGAAGGATAAATAATGAACATTTTTTTTGAAACCGATAAGGCAAAAATATCCATAAGACCTGAACGAAAACCAATAACACACTTGCAGTTTTCTGCTATTGCGCAAGTATTTAATATTGAATCAAATATAAGATTATATTCTTTATAAGAATTTTTATCTTTTGTATTTATTAATATATTATATCCTTTTTCTGTTAATATATTTGCCAATTTTTTCCAAAAAGATGGAGATAATATTTTATAATTTAAAGAATTTGCTTCAGGAGATAATAAAACAGTGTTAGGTTTTATATTATATTTATTTCTAATATTTAAAATTAAATTATTATCTAATTTTATTTTTGTCGGTTGAATATCTTTTGGTAAACCCAAAAGGTATCGGTGACTATCAACCATGTTCTCGGGGGAAAAATTTGAATCTAAATATTTCTCAAATATTGGAAAAATGTTACCTTTACTAATAGATTTAATATCTTGTTTTTTAATGGCATAGTAGGCATAGATTGGCAATACTTCATCAACACCCTTAAATAGTTTAGCAATTTCATACATCCTATTATTTACTAACAAAAGATTTTGCCCATGGTATTTTTTATAAAATTCATTCATCAATGAAACAGTAATAACAGTTTCTCCTAAGTTAGAAGCAGGTGCTATAATAAAATAATTTTTATAATACCTGTTTATTAAATTCTTTACTTTTAAATATTCAAACGGGAAAGATAACCTTTTTTTCCAGCTTTCTATTCTAAAAATATTTATTAATTTCATAATGATTTTGATATTGAAAAATTGATTTGCAATTTTTCATTTCTGTTTTTATTTATTGCAAATGCTGTTTTTAATCCGGACGTTTTTTTATCATTTATTAAAATTCTTTCGCCCATAGGAGCATTATAAATTATATGACTGTATCTTATTTTGTTTTTATTTAAAAAGTTTTCTAAATTTTTTTTAAAAGAAATATCTCTTGATGTTATGAAAATAATCATATCTTCTTTTTTTATTTTTTTAAAAAGCTGTTTTACGCCAGGTAATAAAATATCTTGCCCTCTTTTATAACCGTTGTGTATAACAATTGTTCCATCAATATCAAATATCCAAGTTTTAGCAAGAGAAGAAAAGACTAATTTATTTTGTTTCATTTAGATAATCCCGAAGGTATAATAAACCATTGTAAAATGCACCACAGATCGAATCATAATCTTCCCAAGTATAAGTAGTCAACGATAACCAAATTAATGCATGCAATAACTTTATTTTTTTTCTTTTTTCTTCTATATTTGAATTGTCTGTTTGAGAAATTAAATTGAAAAAATAATTTTCACAATCTTTCCAATTATTTGACATTATTGCCAATTCTATAGATTTGCTGCCTATATTAAGAGAAAAATTTTTTCTGTTAAATTGATCATAATCACCGACTATTGAATAATATAATTTTGCCCAATCATAATCTTTATCACCGTAAAATTTAGTTGATCCGAAATATCCTCTTGGATCAATCAAAATTGGTTCTACTCCTTCGGTTTTTAAAATAATATTTGAAAAAGTACAATCGCCATGTATAAAATTAAATTGCTTTGGAAAATATTGTTTTATATTTTTTATAATACTATCTTTAATATAAAATATATTTTTGCATTTTATATTGTTTATTGTTATATATTCATCCTTTGCAAAAGGAACTAAATTTTGTATTTTGGATAATCTTTCAAATGTTTTTTCTACATAAACTTTGTAGCAGTCTTTTTTTATCTGTTGTTTTGTGAATACAATCGAATTGTATTGTATATTATGTAAATTGTTAATAGCGTTGATTATTTTTTCCAAAATAGCTTTTTTGTAACTGTGTGTTAGAAAAGAATAAAAATAAATATTTTCACCTTGAATCTTTTCCATAGTAAGCGGTAAAAAATTATAAATTTGAGGTATATCTTTAAAATTAAATTTACAAATTTTTTTATACCAAGCAATTTCATCTAATGCCAATTTTTCACCCTGTTTATCTACAGAAGTTTTTATCACTCTGTTTTTGAAAAATTCTATTTTATTAAAAGGTCTGGTTTTAGGTTTGTTTAATTCATTTTGAAAATATGAAAGAATTGTTCCTATTTCTTTTACTCCATATAAATCAAAAGTTTTAAATCTTATATTTTTATTCGATAAATATTGAACAAATTCTCCTTCAATTGGAACATCTTCTATAAAACTTTTATTTTTAAATAAGAATAATCCGGCTACACCGTTTTGCTTTGATGAAACTTTTACAAACTTATTGTTTTTATAAGACCATCTGCATTCAAATTTTTTTGAAATACCTATGTAATTGTTTTTTTTATCTGCAGTAATAGTTGTTTTATTGCTTAATATTAAATCACACCATATTAGCATAAAAGGTTCTTTATTCGGAATAAATTTCAGTGCTTGTTTTATTCCGGAACAAGTTCCTATATTATTCGTTTCTATAAAATTATATTTAACAACTGCAAAAGTTTTAAGATATTTTTTTAAGATTTCTTTTTTATAGTCTGCAATTATTGTAAATTGAGCATCAGGATATTTTTTGAATAAATGAAATATCATTGGTAAATTGTCAACAGGAACTAAACATTTAGGTCTGTTTTTTGTTAATAATTCCAATCTTGAACCTTTTCCGCCTGCTTGAATTATAATGTTTTTCATGTTAATGATACTTCATTTTTTAATTTATAAAATTTTTTCAAAATTATCAAAAATATTTTTTAAATTATCCGGTTTTTTGCCGCCGCCTTGTGCAAACTCGGGTTTGCCGCCGCCGGAACCTTCAAGTTCTGCCGCAATTTTTTTTGCAATTTTGCCTGAATTGTAACCTTTTTCCGTTAAATCTTTACTTACGGATACAACAAACGAAACTTTATCAGTAAATTTTGAAGCAATTGCAATTATTGATGACGGCATTTTAACTCTTATTTGGTCTGAAATTTGTCTTAAAGATTTAATATCAATATTTTCAAGCACAAGTGAAATAATATTTATACCGTTTACAATTTTTGCCGTTTTTAAATAGTCGTCTATTTTATCTGACATAATTTTATCTTTTAACGAAGAAATTTCGTTTTCATAATTTTTTATTGAGGTAAGTAATTTTTTTACAGCGGTTACCAATGAAGTTTTTGATACTTTTAATTCGGATGAAATAGTATCAATATTTTTTTCGATGACATTAATATATTCTTCACAAGCCGTTCCGCAAACCGCTTCAATTCTTCTTATTCCGCTACCCACGGAGCTTTCGGAAACAATTTTAAACATACCTATATCACCGGTTCTGTTTATATGTGTGCCGCCGCATAATTCCATTGAAAAATATTTAGTTTCGTCTTCCATAACTTTTACCGTTCTAACGACATCTCCGTATTTTTCACCGAATAATGCCATAGCACCTTGTTTTCTTGCTTGTTCTATGGGCATCTCCGTAATCAAAACAGGTAAATTTTGTCTTATAACTTCATTCACTTGTTTTTCTATGTTTTTAAGTTCTTCTTTTGTTAAAGCTTTGAAATGATTGAAGTCAAATCTTAAATTTTCCGGACAAACCAAAGATCCTGCCTGTGCAACATGATTACCGAGTATGGTTCTTAAAGTTTTTTGCAGTAAATGTGTTGCTGTATGATGCCTTGCTGTTTGTTTTCTGTTTTGTGTATTTATTGATGCAGTTAAAACGTCGCCCGTATTTAGTGTTCCTCTAACTATTGTAACTTTATGAATAAATAAACTTCCGATAGGTTTTACAACATCGGTAACATCTATGTTTGTGTTCTCGTTAAACATTGTTCCGGTATCGGCAACCTGTCCGCCGGATTCCGCATAAAACGGAGTATTTGATAAAACAATTTCACCTTTATCTTTTTCCGAAAGAGTATCGACAATTTTTCCGCCTTTAATTAATGCAAGCACTTTTACGTTTGATGAATTTTGAACATATCCCTCAAATTTTGTATCACCGAATTGTTTATGAACAACGGAATAAAAAGTTATATCCTGTTCACCGGAACCGGACCATGCCGACCTCGATTTTTCCTGAGCGGATTTTTTTTCGGCTTCAAAACCTTTTTCGTCAATTGTTAAACCCTGTTCTGCTGCAATTTCTTTTGTCAATTCGCAAGGAAATCCGTAAGTATCGTATAATTTAAAAACATCCGTTCCTTTTATTACAGATCCGTTTTTTGATTTGTATTGCGAAATTAACCCGTTTAAAAGTTCCGTACCGGTATTTAATGTCTCAAGAAACTTTTCTTCTTCTACTTTTGTCATTGATTTTATGTTTTCAAGCCGTGCGGTAAGTTCCGGATATGCCGGTTTCATTATGGAATGAACGGTATCTACAAGTTTATATAAAAAGGGTTCATTCATTCCGAAAACTTTTCCCTGACGGACCGCTCTTCTTAAAATTCTTCTTAAAACATATCCTCTTCCTTCATTGGAAGGATGAATACCGTCGGAAATTAAAAATGTTATTGCCCTTGCATGGTCTGCAATCATTCTGAGTTTTGGAATATTATTTTCAAAAGAAACTTTTAAAATGTCTGCTGCATTGTTCATTAAAGGTAAAAATAAATCCGTATCAAAAACATTGTTTTTACCGTTGGCTGCGGCAACTATTCTTTCAAGCCCCATACCCGTATCTATATTTTTTCTTCCGAGCGGTTTTAAAGAACCGTCTTCCTGTCTGTCAAATTGTGTAAAAACAAGATTCCAAATTTCAAGGTATCTGTTACAGTCGCACCACGGTCCGCATGTAGG
The DNA here is from genome assembly GCF_902760015.1 of Candidatus Ruminimicrobium bovinum. Lineage (NCBI taxonomy): Bacteria > Pseudomonadati > Elusimicrobiota > Endomicrobiia > Endomicrobiales > Endomicrobiaceae > Candidatus Ruminimicrobium > Candidatus Ruminimicrobium bovinum. The sequence goes on along the minus strand of NZ_CACWEU010000127.1, from coordinate 1,353 downwards.
TTTATGGCAACCCATATCTTCGCCTAAGTCTATTAATATTTCCGAACACGGTCCGCAAGGACCGGTAGGTCCCATAGTCCAAAAATTTGTTTCATCTCCCATTTTTATTATTTTCGATTCCGGAACTATTTTTGCCCACATTTTACCTGCTTCATCATCATCTTTATATATTGTTACATATAATTTGTCTTTGGGAAGTTCCATATAATTTGTAAGAAAGTCCCATGCCCATTCAATTGCTTCCCGTTTAAAGTAATCTCCGAATGAAAAATTACCTAACATTTCAAAAAAAGTTAAATGTCTGTTGGTTACACCTACCTGGTCTATATCTGATGTTCTGAAACATTTTTGGGAAGAAGTTGCCCGTGTAAAAGTATCTTTGCTTTGCCCTAAAAAATGTTTTTTAAATTGAACCATTCCCGCTGAAGTAAATAACAAACTTTTGTCACCCGAAGGAACAAGTGAATCCGACTGAATAATTTTGCAACCTTTTTCATTAAAAAAGTTTAAAAAAGTTTTTCTGATATTTGATGATTGTTTATTCATAATGTAGAAATTTTATCAAAAAACGGCTCTTTTAGCAAATTTAAAAATATTGTAAAATATACGGCAAAATTTCAATTTGTAAATTTTAATTGTTTATTATATTTTTCGCTTTATAAAAAATATTAGTCGGACATTAGTAAAAGGATTTTAAAATGAAAGAAATTATAGAAATTATTAAAAAAATTGCGGAAGAAACGGAAAGTGAAGTATTTGTTGTAGGCGGATATATAAGAAATTATTTATTAAAAAAACAATCCGATGATTTGGATATAACGGTGTCGAAAAATGCCGACATATTTGCAAAAAAACTTGCTTTGATATTAAAAGGTAAATATATAGTATTGGATTTGAAAAATAAAAATTACAGAGTTGCATTAATAAATAATCCCGTATTGAAATATATTGATGTTTCATTGATGACCGGAAAAACAATTCAACAGGATTTAATTAATAGAGATTTTACAATAAATTCTTTGGCCGTTGATATAAACGGGTTCGGTAATATAAGGAAAAATTTAATAGATGTTTCCGGCGGATACAAGGATTTAAAAAATAAAATAATAAATCTTTCTTCAAAAAATTCTTTAATAACTGACCCTATAAGAATGTTAAGAGCATTTAGATTTGCAAGCGAATTGAATTTTAGTATTTCCAAAAATACACTTTCTCAAATTAAGAAAAATGCAGCTAAAATTAAGTTGTCGGTTTGCGAAATGAGAAAAAACGAGTTTTTTCGTATATTGAATAATAAAAAATCAATAAAGTACATAACATTGATGGATGATTATAAATTACTTGAAAATATGT
>NZ_CACWEU010000126.1:0-3780 GCF_902760015.1 Candidatus Ruminimicrobium bovinum | reverse complement strand
TTCCCCTTCCACAAATTCTATAGAAAAATTTACATTTGTCGGCAACCTGTTTTGGGTAGGTCCGTTAAGATAAATATAATCTATGTTTTTTTGTAATCCGTTAATTAATTTATCTCTTAACTTTATAATTTTTTCATAATTTTGTTGCATTTGGCTTAATGCAATACTGCAAGCAACACCAAATCCTACAATTGCAGGAACATTTTCCGTTCCTGCTCTTTTGTTAAACTCTTGAACACCGCCTTCTATTTGAGGTTTTAAATATATTCCTTTTTTAACATAAAGTGCCGCAGCACCTTTAGGACCGTAAATTACCGAACTTGAAATTGTAAGCATATCAATATTTGATTTAACAACATCTATCGGTATAACTCCCGCTGCAACAACCCCGTCAACATGCAACACAACATTTTTTTCTTTAACTGTTTTTGATATTTCATCAATATTTTGAATGGTTCCTATTTCCGTATTTGCATATTGTATTGATACCAAGATAGTATCTTGTCTTATAGATTTTTTAAGTTCATCCAATATAACAAAACCTTCGTTATCTACCGGAATATATGTAACTTCAAAGCCGTCTTTTTCTAAACTTTTAACTGCATTTAAAACCGAAAAATGTTCTATTGCGGAAACTATAATATGTTTACCTTTTTTAGAATTTCCGTAAGCATACCCTTTTATTGCAAGGTTGTTGGATTCCGAACCGCAGGAAGTAAAAATTATTTCTTCCGGTTTGGAATTTATCAGTTTTGAAACTGAAATCCTCGCTTCTTCTATTGCATCTTTAGATATTTGTCCTAAAGAATAAATGCTTTGCGGATTTCCGTAATATTGTTTTAAATACGGAACCATAGAATCAAAAACTATATCGTCCATTTTTGTATTTGACTGATTATCTAAATATACCTGTTTCATAACGCTCCTTTTTTAGTTTATGGGTTATTGGGTTATGGGATTATCAGTTATTTTTTAGTTACTTTGTCGTTGCAGTTCTCAACCTATAACCCCATAACCTTATCACCTTATAACCTGTAGTTTAAATCCTTCAATCATCAAATCTTCTATTGTCTCTTCCATCCCTCTATACTTTTATACATCTATCCCTCAGTTTTGCTTGTCCATACCGGAGACATTTTTCTTACTTTTTCAACAAGTTTCGGTAACACATCCAATACATAATCTATATCTTCTTCGGTGTTGTATCTGCCTAATGAAAACCTTAATGTCCCTTGTGCCGCAAGCGGACTTGCACCTATTGAAGACAACACATGTGACGGTTCTGCAGAACCGGTTGCACATGCAGAACCTGCCGATGCCGCAATACCTGCCATATCAAGCATTAAAAGTAAAGATTCGCCTTCCAAATAATTAAAACTTACACTTAAAACACTCGGAACGGCATATTTTATATCCGTATTTATTACTACTTCCGGAATTTTTTCTGCAATGCCGTTCATTAACTTATTTCTTAACTTAAATATTTTTTTGCTTTCCTGTTCCATTTCTTCGTTTGCAAGTTCAAGAGCTTTTGTCATACCTACAATTTCTGCAACATTTTCCGTTCCCGGTTTCATACCGAATTCGTGGTGACCTCCGTGAAATAACGGCTCAATTTTTGTTCCTTTTCTTATATATAAAGCACCGATACCTTTCGGTCCGTAAAATTTATGCCCCGATACAGACAACAAATCCACACCTAACTTTTGAACATCAAGTTTTAGTTTACCTGCAGTTTGAACAGCATCCGTATGCAACAATATTTTGTTTTTTCTTGTTTTGTTTATTTCTTTTAAAACTTTAGATATTTCTTCTATCGGCTCAATTACACCGATTTCGTTATTTGCATGCATTATGCTTACTATAACCGTATCGGCGGTAATTTTATTTTTTAGTTCTTCAATATTTACTATGCCTGTTTTATCAACAGATATATAGTCCGCTTTATAACCTTTTTTTTCTAAATTTTGGCAGGTAAAAAGTATGGCATGGTGTTCTATTTTGCTTGTAATAACATGGTTGCCTTTATTTGCAAGTAAACTGCCTGCAATTGCAATATTGTCCGATTCTGTTCCGCAGGAAGTAAAAATTATTTCTTCCGGTGATTCGGCATTTATAAGTTTTGCAAAAGTTTCCCTTGCTTTAGTTAATGCTGCTTTTGATTGTTGCCCGTAAGTATGAACGGACGATGCATTACCGTAAACATCCGTAAAGTAAGGTAACATTTCTTTTAATACTTCTTCCCTTACTTTGGTTGTAGCACTGCTATCTAAATAGACATTTCTTTTTTCCATATTTCCTTCTCATATAATAAAATTTTTTATTTCTTTATAGCCGCCTAAAACATTTGTTGCATCATATCCTCTTTCTTCAAGAAGTATTACCATCTCTTGGCTAAAATACCCGCTGTTACAAAAAACATAAACCGGCTTATTTTTCGGTATACTATCAATTCCCGCCCAAAACTTTGAAACAGGAATATTTATACTTTTTTCAAAATGGTTATCACTATATTCCGTTTCTTCTCTCATATCAACTATCGTTATTTTGGTTTTATCAAGTTTAACAAAATCTTGTGCAGAAATTTCTTTAACCATTAAAAAATTGCTCCGCAATTTTTAGTTTATGGGTTATTTGGTTATAAGGTTATCAGTTGTTTTGTAATTATTGTTTATATTTCTAAACTTATAACCCTATAATCTTATAACCTATGCTGTTGTTATCGTTCCGCCGCCTAACACAATATCCCCGTCATACAAAACCGCTGCCTGTCCGGGAGTTATTGCTTTTTGCGGTTCATCAAAAATAATTTTTACACTATTATCATCCAAAACTTTTATATCTGCTATATGTTCTTTTTGTTTATATCTTATTTTTACCGAACATTTAAAATTTTGTGCAGGCGGATTTCCCAATATCCAGTTAAAATCCGTTACTGCAAATTCTTTTTTATATAAATCTTGTTGGTCACCCAACATTACCGTATTATCTTTTGCGGAAATATTGCAAACATAAACATGTTTTTGAAAACAACCCAACCCTCTCCTTTGCCCTATGGTATAATAAACTATTCCTTTATGTTGTCCTATCACTTTACCGCTTTTATCAATAAAACTTCCTTCTTTTATTTTGTTTTCGGAAAATCTTTCTATTGCTTTAACATATTTGCCGTCCGGAACAAAACATATATCCTGACTGTCCGGTTTATCGGCATTAACAAAACCGTTTTCTTTTGCAATATCTCTGATTTGTGTTTTATGTAAACTGCCTAAAGGAAACAAAGTGTGTGCAAGCTGTTGTTGTGTTAAATTGTATAAAACATAACTTTGGTCTTTGGTGTCATCTGCTGCTTTTTTTAAATAATACTTATCATTGACTTTTTCAATTCTTGCATAATGCCCCGTAACTATGTAGTTACATTCCAAATTTTGTGCCATATTGTAAAGCTTTTCAAACTTCATATATTTATTACAATCTATACAAGGATTAGGTGTTCTTCCTGTTTCGTAACTTTTAACAAACTTATCTATAACTTTATCCTTAAAATCATCGGAAAAATTTAAAACATAATATTTCATACCTAATCTGTTTGCAACGGAATTTGCATCATTAACATCTTTCAAAGAGCAACATGTTCTGCTTTTTACACCTATATCTTCATTATTGTAAAGTTTCATCGTGCAGCCGATACATTCATAACCTTGTTGTTTCAACAAAAAAGCTGCAACACTTGAATCTACTCCGCCGCTCATAGCAATTAAAGCTCTTTTTTCCATTTTA
>NZ_CACWEU010000125.1:0-11860 GCF_902760015.1 Candidatus Ruminimicrobium bovinum | reverse complement strand
TCATTTTCTGATAATACATCTCCTAATGTAACATCTTCCATTTTATCTTTATTAAAAAGTGATTTATTACTGTTAAAATAAGATGTAAGATTATATCCTTTTACCTTTATCAAACTTTCATATTCTTGTAACAAATCTCTTTGTTTCTTTACTTTTTCATCTTTGGTTGATTCATATTTTTTATCTAATTCATTAATTTTTTGTTTTATATCAAGGATTTTGATATCTCCTTCTAAATAGTCAATATCAAATCCAGCTCTTTTTAATTCTCCTTTTTTATTTTTAATTTTAGTATCAATATTTTTATCAGTTTTACCTTCCCTTATAGCATTCGAAAGATCATAAGCACCTTTAATGTCAACTTCTTTACCTGTTTCAACTTGTTTCGTTTCAGCCTTAAGTTTTTGTTGTAAAGAATTTATTTTTTCTTGTAACTGTTTCAACTTACTAATTTTTTCATAAGAAACACCCTCTTGCTTTGCGGTTTCAATTAACAAATCAAGTTTTAAATTGATATTTTCTAAATCTATTCCTAAATCTTCAATATGTCTAAATACATCTTCAGTTTCTATTTGTTTAATACTTTCAATAGCTAACAAACTACCTATGGCTTGCTCCGTATTAACTAATACCCCAAGATCAAGCAAATAATTTGCATTATCAAAATCTATCATAATCCTTTCTGCTACTGTTTTTCCTTTATTTTCCACCGTCTTTTCAGCCAAACTACTATTTGCTAATTTATTCTTTAATTTGCCTGTTACTAAATCCATATTTCCAGTAGATCTAAGAGTATTCTGTAAATTTAAGGTTGTATCTGACCATTGTTTTTCTTTTTCATTAATAAAATCTTCTCTTAATTGTCTATTTTCCTCGGGAGTTAATTCTTTTTTCTTAGCTTCCACAAGCTTTTTCATATCATATCCACTTAATTTAGCCTGTACTTCAGCAGTATCTAATTTATATTTCTCTATAATTAACTTATCAACATACTCGTTGTATTCTTTTTCATATTTTTTTGTATATTTTTCTTTTGCTTCTGCTGTTAGTTTTTCCATTTCTTTAGGAGATAGAATTTCTTTTAATAGAATTTCTTTTATCTGTTCTACTGACATTCCACTTAAACCACTATTATTTTGCAATATAAGTTCATTCCTAATTTCATTAATTTCTGCCATAGGAGATTCAGTAATACCATCAATAATATCCGATAAAACTTCTTTAAATTCTATACCGGTAAATTCCGTGTATGAAGATAATATTGATATTTGTTTAAAAATTTCATTTGCATTTTCTTGTATTGTTTTATCATTACTATACAAGTTATCTGATACTTCTTTTTTATCAATATTTTCTTTATATTTTTCTATTTCTCCTTTTACTTCTTTTAACTTAAACATATTTGCTATTTCAGGAGAAATTGAAGATAAATTTAAAATTAGAATTACATCTTCAAAATTACTAAATTTACCATTTTCTGTTTCCATTAGTTCTTTTTTTGTATCAAAAACAAAATTACCGTCCTCAATAAATTCTCCATACTCAAATAATTTATCCAAAATTATAGATTTTGCTTGATCGGTTAATCCCTTAGAAGAGAATATTGAAGTATAGTGACTTGCTATTTTGGATACAGTTAAAGTCCTTTCTAATCCTTCTCCTTCTTTTCCAATTTCTCTTCTTACTAAAGCTTCCCTTCTTCCATTGCCTTCGTTACCTTTTATTCCATCTACTGTTTCTTTTATAGCTTTTACATCTTTAAAGAAAGCTTCTGTTGCACAAACATTTAATAATCTTTCGAAATCTTCAGCTACAGAACCTTCTTTAATTGTTCTTTCTGATAAATCTTTTATTATCTCATGCAATTCACTAAATTCAATATTTAAGTCACTACCAACTTTAGTATTTCTAATAATTTCTGATGTAACTGCAAAATTTTGAACATCTTTAATATCTTTAAATTCATACTCTTTACCGGAATATTCAACTTTTATCACTTCTCCTTCTTTCATATTTCTTAAATTATCTCCAGTAACTTTAACAGAATCAACCTCTATTCCGAGTTTATTAAATGTTTTTTCTATACCTTTCGGTGAAAAATCTATTTTTGAAATTTCTTTTGCAGTTTCTGCATTTCTAAATTCCTTTGCTTCTCCTGGACCTGCCCCACCAGGTAATATCAAGAATGATAATTGTTGTGCTAATTCAGGAGGAATTCCAATAGCAGTTAAAACTGTTGTCAAAGCTTGTCTTTTTATTGTAAAGTCATAAAGGCCATAAGCTTTGCTCTTTACTGTTCCTTTCAAGTAATTTGAAGCTGTCATTTCTTCACTCATAAGTTCATTTGCACCTGAAAGTCTATTTGAAAAACTTGCGTACCTACTATTTTCAAGAAGAGGGCTAAAAACACCCTGAGCAAGAGGCATTGTCAACATCATAATAATACCAAACTCAAAACTACTTGCTAAATTTACTTCAAACACATTATCTATATCCCCACCTAACCCTTGTTTCATAAAATGCAAAATACCATTACCATCTTTACCTTCAACTAAATCTGCCAATGGACTAATAAGATATTTGTTTATTATATTAAACTCTATCCCTATCCTTGCCATTGCTAAACCAGATTCCGCTATATTAAAGACTAACAATCCTGCTCCTCTAATGACGCTACCAACTGTAATATTGGTAACTGCTCCTTGTGTTAGATTTATACCTTCCCCTGCCATTTTTAAAGATGCATCAGCTCCACCTTCCAACGTTATATCCAACATCCTCTGTCCTTCTTTAGTGAACATACTGACAAATTGTCCTTCATAATTTCCAAGTATTTTTCCTATCCACTTTCCACTATTCATAAATTTAATATTGTAATTAATACCTTTTGACAACAAACTACTTCCTTCCATAAATTTAGACATTTTAGCAACAGCACCTGCTTCTCTTAACAAAGTACCTGCACCAGGAACAAATGTTAATGCAAGTATTCCCAAACTTTTTGCAAAATCTAATGTAGAAGCTTCTCCTTTTTGCCACGCTTTATACGTATCATAACAATCATTTGCGGCTACATAAGCAAAATATACACTTGTTGCTGCTACTGCTACTTTTGTTGCAAATATTAAACCTGTAGTCAGTGTCAGAACTGCTGGGGTAGCCATACCCAAAGTAGCAACTTCAATAGCTATAGCTGCCGCAACAACTGCACTAACAACAAAGACTTTTTGCGTAGACTCAGCAGCATATTCTTGATTTGTTGTATCAACGCCATAAGCAAGCCTTGTTATTTCTCTCTCTCTTCCTTCTATAAACGATTCATTACCAAAAACCTTAGTATTAACAAAATCTGCCAACACAACAATTGGAGAGTTGATAACCAAACTTTCTACACCGGCATAAATTTGACCGCCAGTGAAACCTAAATAATTATTAAATTTTTTGCTATTTTCACTATTTGGATCAAACAAATCCCAATTCCATTCAAATTTAGCATCATTAATTTCCCATTCTCCATTTTTACCAACTGTTACTTCATTATCAAACTTACTTGAACCTGTTTTTTCACCTGTTGGCTTTCCACTTTCATCTACTTTGTCAACATCCGCACCACCCGGAGTTAAATCTTCTTTATTTAATGTTGATTTAGGTGCATATAATGCTGCAACAAGCCCATTAACTGTTGTATTACCTGACACACAGTAGAATGTTCCCGATATTTTTACATTGTTACCTTCTTGTGTAATACCAGCACTTTTAAAGAAAGGATTAAGGTTAATTATACCTTTATCTTGCTCATTCTGCTCTTGATTTTCTTCCTCACCATCACCTTTGTTACCTGTAAGTTTGTTAAACTCCTCAGCACTAAGTGTTAATCCATCAACTGATAAAACACCCACTGTTACACTAAATGTACCTTTACCAAAATCAACACTTACAAGAGAACCTTTTTCCCATTTAACATCACCTTTAGTTTGGTCTAAAACATCTTGACTAATGTATCCATTTTCACTTGTACAAGTTATTGGTTTATTTAAAGAATACATATAACCTACTACCACAGCACCTTCTGCCGGCTTGTTATCCTGACCATATTCACTATATACAGCAGATCCTGACAATTCCTCACCATTAACTGTTATTGTTTTTTCAGGATGTTGTGCAAGGTAATATGCCATTGTAGCATAACCACCTTCTTCAATAGTGAAAGTTTCTGACCCTATATCATCTATATAATCTTCAGGAACAGCAAATTCAGTATCCTGAGTACATTTAAAGCTGAACATTCCTCCATTTATATCTACAACTGAAACTTCAAAAGTTGTTGATTCCAAAGCTTTAGGACCATCTTTACCATCAGCACCATAAAAACCTTCAACAATAAAGCTCTTTACACCTTCCTGATTCATTATACCGGCAACATTATAAAAACTTCCTTTATACGTACCTGTAAAGTTAAAATTATCTAATTCACCGTCTTTTATTTGGTCACCGGTTGCTTGATAAAAACTTGCCTCAACAAATGCTCTATTTTCTTCGGGAGTTCCTAAAAATTCAAAAGAAGATTCTCCCGTATCTGACTCCCAACCATTTTCGGTAAACACATAACAGCTGTTAGATGTTACCCTAACTGTTGAACTATGCTCATTACCCTCCGCATCTGTAGCAGTTAAACCTATTTCAGAACCTTCTAAAGCTCTTGTTCCGTTACCTATAATTTTTGCTTCACCATCTACTATACTAAAATAACTTCCTGCTCCACTAAGTGTCCACCCATCTTTATCATTTCCTTTTATTACTCCAGCTGTTAGAACACTTTGCATACTTCCACCACCACTACCACTACCATTGCTACCATCGGAACCTTGTTCAAAAATTGAACTTCTATCATCCATTAAAAATCCTATAGACTCACCGGCATGGTCACCCGTAAAATCTCTTCTTATAATAGGAACAGACTCACCTTTACCATTATCTATTTCGGTTACATATCCATAAACAACAGAATCTCCATAAGGGCCATGAATTACAGATGATGTTGAAGCATCAAATGTTCTCATTTCTACTTTTCCAACTTCTCCGGTATCGTTTCCTTTATCTGTTACTATAACCGGCATATAACCATTACCGTTTGAATCAATAATTGCACCGGAACCGTCTATTGTTAAACTACTATATTTTTCATCTACATTTTTCCCCGGGAAAATATCACTATTTTCACTGTCATTTATATAGCTTCTTCTACCTTCTGCCAATCTATGTTGATCGTGAGTTGTATCATCATGATTATAAATACTATCATCACCATTAGTATATAAATCATCATATTTTTTAGCTTCGTTGCCTGTTAGCTTACCATCTCCGTTAGTATCGCATGCTTGGAAAATTAAATCCGGATTATACCCACAAAATTCGAAGAACTCTTTAATTTGTTTAGGATCATTCATATCTACGCTGTTTGACTTATTTCGACATTCTTGTACTCTTTTTTCTTTTAATATTGATAAAGTATCGGTATCAGTTTTATAGGATATATTATTACCGGACCCATCTTTTAACATACTTTTTGACTTAGAATCATAATATCCAGTAGGTACACCACCGTTACCTACACATATGTTTGTATCGCCACCTTGTATTAATTTATATTGAGCAATAAAACCTGTTTTACCCTTCCCGTCAAAAACGGAATTCCAACTGGCACATCCAGCTTCACCTTTTGCATTAACGATATTTCCACCAACAACATTAAAGTGATCATTCCAACTACCACCATTACCCATTTGTTGGCGAATCTTTAAATCTGTTCCTTCTAATTGTTTATAATAATTCAAAAATTCTTTCAATTTACTTATGTTAGTATCACCATTAGCAAAAATTCCTGTCGTTATATCAATTTTTCCATCGATGTTTTTCCCGACTAAATGTTTACCATCCTCTGTGAATTTAACATCTGTTCCTGATGCCAAAACAGCTTTATATCTATTACCAAAAGCTGCTATTGCATTTGAATTACCTGCATTAATATTTACACGTCCTGTTTCCATGTGCTGTTTGCTATCATAAAATACAAAATTGTTCCATGTTTTATCATACCCAAGTGTTATTTTATTATCAAATGCAACTTTATAAGCTTGTCCATAGTTTGCCAAAGCTTTAGCTCCTCCACCGGAAACAATAGATGAAACCAGTTGAACCCCACCATAAATATGTTTACCGAAGAAAGCTAATTGACCATTTTTTATCCCAACTTTTAAATCTGTATTTGACGAATTAGCCTGTTTATATGCAGTAGCAAAATCCGACATTGTTAAACCAGATTGTTTAACACTATTATGTATATCTTGTGATGAAATACGATGATTATTGGATAAATTGTTACCATAAAAATAAACCGTTCCTTTGCCATTGGAAGGATTTTTCTCAACACCTACTTTTAAATCAGAATCTGACTTTTGGGCAGTTGCAACATCACTAAAAAATCCCTTAAGACCTCTATCCGAGTTAACTATATCCGAATATGTTTGAATTCCTTTTATACCAGGACCACTAACACCCCAACTACCATTTGAATTTGCAGGTTTTTCCAATTTAATATCTTTAGAATTCGGAAGATTTTTTGCTTCATCCCATAAACCTTTTATTTCCTTATAACTATCATCATTTAAAATATCAGTTTTAGATATAACTTGATCGTTAGATAACTTTATGTTACCGTCAGAGTCTACCGTTCCACCCAATTCATTTGCCCTTTGTAAAGTTTTTATTGCATCAGCAGGAGAATTGAAATCTTTTACATTAACAGTATTTCCATTTGTATCTGTTATTGTTTGATTACCTCCTGAATCTTTACCCAGTGTATAACCATCAGGCAATTGTGATGCATTAAGAGTTTTATCATCTTTAACTTTTATATTTTGTAAATTTATATCATTAATTTTTATGTTTATATTACCTAGATCTATATTAACACCATTCGGTAACTGTTTCTGTATTTGTTGAAGTAGGCTACTGGATGGATCTTTCAATTGTTCCTGTATTCTGTCCTGTATTTGTTTCATTATGTCACTGTTTGGATTAGCTAATTGCTCCTGTATTTGTTTCATTATATCACTGTTCGGATTATTAAGTTGTTCCTGTAGCTTTTTATTAAAGTCACTATTTGGATCTTGTCTTTGTGCATCTATTTGTTCTTGTATATAATCAGGTGTTTGATCTCTATCTATTTGTTCTTGTATACGCTGTCTTTCTTCCTCTATAGCTTGTTGTCTTAATTCTTCTAATAATTCTTGTTTTTCTTCTTCAGGGAGTTGTTGTTGTTCTTCTGTTAAGTCTTCTTCATCCGGTACTTCAACTTCATATGTAACTTCAATCTCTACATCATATTCAATTGTTACATCAAAACTTATCTCAAAACTAAAAGAAATATAAATACCCGGTAATATTTCTACGTCAACCGATACAGTAAATGATACTGTAAACGTTTCCACTATATGCACTTTTACTGTTTCAGTTACTGTTTCCGTATGGCTTGCACCGGCAATTTCTTTCATTTGTTCCTTACTTAATTCTTTTCCTTTTTTGGCTACCGATTTGGAATCCGTTAATACTGTTACATTACCATTTTCATCTGTTGCTTTATATCCCTTACACTCTACTTTTTTACCTGTTTTAGCATCTCTACCTACAGCTTTTTCATTATTCATTAATTTTCTAAATTCTTTCTCACTATATATGACTTCTTTTCCATTATTTACATTTATATCCGTTACTCCAAATGACCCATCTTCCTTCTTATTTACTGTTATATAATGGTCACCGTTTACCCAAACTATTGCACTTTCACCGGGATTCAAACTTGCAACAAAATCATCAAAATTACATTTATATCCTTTAGAACTCTTACCGTTTATTTCGCATACTTTTTGCTGAGCTTCCATACTTGTTTTTATTTGTTTGTCACCTTTTTTGTTGTTCATTAAAAATGTTCCGGTTGCGATATCTACCGATAACTGTTGAACTGCCGCTATCATTTCACTTATACCTAAATAACTGGCCAGAGAACCTGCAGAACAGTTCATTATTCTTGCACCGTTACTTATTTGACTTAATAATACTTCAGATGCTTTTTCTAAATCTTCTTTTGTTACTCCTTGCTCTTTGAATATATTATATACCTCTTCAAGGGTTATCTTAGGTTCACCATCTTTTCTTTCACTGTTTAATTTATCAGTTATTGCCTTTAGTGTTTTATAATTTTTTTCTCCGTACTCTTGTTTTATTTTATCATCTATACTTGGTTCTTTTTTAACTAAGGAAGCTATTTCAGATACTATCTTAGATGCTATACTTGATAAACTACTAACACTTGTTTTTATTATATTATTTTCAGCTTTGTTATTTAGTGCATATACCCTCGCTGCTACATCTGCTGCTATCAACTGTATTGCTGCCATTACTTTACTTGTATTTGTATACTCTGCTAATGCTACAGCATCAGAATTTACTATTTCTGTTCCGCTATTTAATTGATTTATTATTGTTTCTGCAGCTTTATTTTTGTCCAAGTCTTGTTTTGTTACACCGGCTTTTTTGAATTCATTATATACTTGTTCAAGTGTTATTTCCGGCTCACCTTCTTCTCTTTCACTGTTTGCTTTATCCGTTAATGCTTTTAATGCTTTATACCCGGATTCTCCGTAGTCTTGCTTTATTTCTTTTGTTATTTGATCTTCTTCTTGTGAACTATCATCCTGTTTTTCTTTTACTAAATCCATAAATAGTTTTATAGTTCTATTTATTTTTTCTTCATACTCTTGTCCTTTTTCATTTGATAATTCCTGACTTTGTTGTAAATTATCATCCTGTTTATTTAAATTTGTTTGTTCTTCTTCAATTTGAGGCTGAATTTGAGCTTGTCCTTTAGCTTTTTCTTCTTCCTCAAATTTTTGTAATGCTTCATTTAATTTTGGATATTTCTGAGGATTTTCTGCTATTATAGCTTTAACTCTTTCTAATAAACTTCCTTCCGATAGCAATTCATTAACTTTATTATCTATCGCTTGTTTCTGTTCATCTGATAAACTTTGATATTGTTTGGTTTTCTTATAATCAAAAGTGTCGCCATTATTATCATTGTTAAAACCTTCTTTTGCTTTTTCTAAAAATTTCCTTGCAATTGCTTCTCCGACATGTCCGGGATTTTCATTTAAAAAGTTTTCAACCATTTCAACAACTTTTTGCATATCCGCTTTTACCATTACTTGTTGTTCTTCCGGTTTTACTTCTACTTTTGCTTGATTTTCATTGGCTTCATTTTTCGGCTCAGTGGTTACAGATTCAACTTCACTTGTAAAGCTATCTTCGTCTATGTAAGATTTAAATATATTATACAATGCTCTGTCTACATCTTTAGGTGATACTTTTAATTCATTTTCACCATTATTGATTTTATTATCGTTATTCGATAAAAATGATACTATTTTACCAACCAGAAAACCTACAACCGCCATAAAGGGACTTTTTTGAACGTAATTTTCAAAAATATTTTTGGTATTATCTCCTAACATACCAAAAAAATCTGTTGCAGTTTGTAATTCAATATCTGCTGCCAAAATATCTGTATCATTTTCTTCAGGTTTTGTTGCCTGTTCGTCATCATCTGATTGAATACCAAGTTTTGCTTTAATTGCTTTAGTATATGCTTCATCTTCAACAAATTTTCCACCACTCCATATTTTTGCTACTTTACCGTCCCATGTACCTACTACTTCCTTTTTGCCATCTTTACCTTTTTTCCATATTACGTTTTCTTTCAAATCTACATTGTCTGCAAGACTCTGCATAATCCTTACACTGTCACTAGTCTTGTCTCCACCATTTAAGACTTCCTGGGCTTTCGTATCTTCTTCAATTATCTCATCTACTTTCTTTTTTTTATCTGCAAATGCAGGTAAATTCACTATACTTATAACAAAACAAACTGTTACTAAAGTTGCAATAAACTTGTTAAACAAGCCTGTTTTGAAGTATTGTTTAACCTTATTTTCCTTATCCTTCTTACCAAAAAGTTTTTTTAATATATTCATTTTTCCTCCTAATAGAAAAACCGACTTGCAATTATTTTAATATGCAAGCCGGCTCTCTATAACATAAAATATTTTTTATATTATTTATTATATCTTTTATTCTTGTAGTGTAAATAGCAAATAATATCAAAAGTAACATAAATACCGCAGCAGTAGTTTTATCGTCATAAACTTTAATATTATTGTATAATCTGAACAAGTCGGTTACAGCTATAAAACTTATATATGTTACCGTTGTTTTTACTATGCTAAATTGAGATTGTTCACCAACCGTTCTTTCCGCTACTATTCCGCTATCGGCTGATGTGTTTGCCGGAACCGGCTGTTGATTATTTTCATTTTTATTATCAACAGGTTTGGTTGAACCTGTTTCTGCTACTATCAATTCAATAAGTTCGTGTGCCAATTTATTTGATATTACCGTTATTGCTTCGTTACACCGGCTAAACACATCAAATATTGCACTATGCACTACACAACTTAATGCCATAAAAAAATTATTTTTTACTTCGGAACTTTTTGGAATAAAACCGTTAAAAAACATTACAGCAACTAAAAAAATGCAGAGCATTTTTTTAACACTGTTTCCGGTTATAAGTTTCGGAAACGATAAACGTATTAAAGATGATGGTTTAGTAAATAATATTTTCATTTTTTAAACCTGTTTAACAGTTTTCCTATAATATTATAACACATTTAAAAAAAATTGCAAACATTAAATGTGAAAAATTTGTGAAAAATTAAAAAAATCGCTTTGCGATTTTTTAGCTGAGAAGCTGATAGCTGAGAAGCTGAGAAGTTATAAAGACAGGTTATGGGGTTATAGGTTTAACGGCAACGGCGAACGACAACGACAGCAATAACAAAACAACTTGGATTCCCGACTACAACCTTCGGGAATGACACAACGAACGGCAACGGCAAAAGACAAACGGCAGATTTTTTCTCACAAAGCTCTTCAAAAAAAGAAAAAAGCGGGTGATGGGACTTGAACCCACGACATTCTCGTTGGCAACGAGACGCTCTACCACTGAGCTACACCCGCACTACTATATAAAACTTAATAAAAAACTTTAAACTTAAAACTACAACTATGCTGGGGACGGGAGTTGAACCCGTATCCGGTTAAGGACACGCACCTCAAGCGTGCGCGTATGCCAGTTCCGCCACCCCAGCAACCTGCTGCTATTCCAACGGTTGTTGTGAAGAAGCAACCGGAATATTTGAAATTTGATCAATAACCGATTGCATACTTACCCTTGTTGACATTAAAGTTAATGCTAATGAGGTTAACATAAAGATAACAGCACAAACAACAGTAACTTTTTTTATAAATGCCATTCCGCTTGGGGCACTAAATATTTGATCGGAACCGCCGCCACCGAAAATACCTGCCATTCCGCCACCCTTACCTGCCTGAAGCAAAACTATAACTATCAAAGCCACACAAACTATAAAATGTAATGCTATAACTAAGTAATAAAGTATCATAATTTCCTTATTGTATCAAAAACAAATGCCTATTGTCAATAGGCATTTGTTTTTTAACTTATATTTTATTTTGCAGGTAATGCTGCAATTCCCGGCAAATCTTTCCCTTCCAAAAATTCCAAGGATGCTCCGCCGCCTGTAGAAACATGAGAAATTCTTTTATCTACTCCTGCTTTTTTAACCGCAGAAACGGAATCACCTCCGCCTACTACCGAAATTGCACCGTTATCGGTTGCTGTTGCAACCAATTTTGCAATTTCAACCGTTCCTTTAGAAAATTC
>NZ_CACWEU010000124.1:0-5966 GCF_902760015.1 Candidatus Ruminimicrobium bovinum | reverse complement strand
TTGTTGTAAATAATACGGCAGCAAAAAAAACTGCAACAGCTTCCGTCAAAAAAACGGCGGCATCTAAAACAACAACCGCAAAGAAAGTTGCAAATGTCGCTCCGGTCACTAAAAAAACGACAGCAAAAAAAGTCACAACAACTCCGGCTAAAAAGACATCAACAGTTAAGAAACCTGCCGCAAAAAAAACAGATATAGATGAGCTTGATTTGGATGAAGACGAATAAAGAATATGACAATAAAAAGTATAAAAGTAAATTTAAAAAAAAATTCTTATCCGATAATTTTAGATAATGCTTATAACAGTTCGTTGCCGTTTTTTACAAAGTTTGTTCCTGAAAAAAAGGTTTTTGTTATTTCCGATGATACGGTTGCGAAATTATATTTAAAAAGTTTTGAAAATTTTATGAAGGAAAACAAGTTTAACTTGTTTTCCTTCGTGTTTTCTTCCGGTGAAAAATATAAAAATTTAAAAACTTTGGAAGAAATATATAATTTTGCTTTATCGGCAGGAATAGACAGACAATATACCGTTATTGCTTTAGGAGGCGGTGTTGTCGGTGATACTGCGGGTTTTTTTGCGGCAACATATATGAGGGGTTTGAATTTTATTCAATTTCCTACAACACTGCTTGCAATGGTTGATTCTTCTATTGGCGGTAAAACAGGTGTGAATATAAAAACAGGTAAAAATATTGCGGGTGCATTTTATCAACCGGAATTTGTTTTTATAAATACATCTTTTTTAAAAACTTTACCTGGTAATCATATAAAAAACGGTATGGCTGAAGTTATAAAATATGCAATAAGTTTTGATGAACATTTTTTTAATTATTTATCAAATGTTTTAAATAAAGCCGTTTTATCCGATGAAAATTTTTATTACATAATATCAAAATGTTGCAGATATAAAGCAATGGTTGTTGCCAAAGATGAAAAAGAAAAGCTTGGTATAAGGGAGTTCTTGAATTTCGGACATACATTTGCACATGCACTTGAAACAATAACCGGATATAAAAAATATTTGCACGGACAAGCTGTTGCGGCAGGAATGCTTTTTATTGCAGATTTGGCTTTTAATATTAAATTTATAGATGATAAAACAAAACAGAAAATTTATAAAGTTATTGACTCGGCAGGTTTTATTAAACCTAAATTAAATTTTAGTATAAATAACTTTTTTTCTTTAATGAAGAAAGATAAAAAAAATATTTCAAAAAAAATAAAATTTGTTTTGCCGAAAAAAATAGGAAAGGTCGTGTCAAAACAGGAAGTTGACGACAGAATAGTGTTAAAAACATTAAAGGAATTTTTTAAATGAAAAAAATATTGATAATAAACGGACCGAATTTAAATTTGCTCGGAACAAGACAGCCCGAAATTTACGGACAGATGACTTTAAAAGAAATTGAAACTAAGTTAAAAAAATTAGCGGCAGAACTTAAAGTTGAAGTTTGTTTTTTTCAGTCAAATCATGAAGGAGAAATTGTAGATAAAATAGGAAAATCAAAAGATGAATTTAACGGTATTATTATAAATCCTGCCGCGTATACACATACTTCCGTTGCAATAAGAGATGCAATATCTGCGGTTGAGTTACCTTCAATAGAAGTTCATATTTCAAATATTTATTCAAGAGAACAGTTTAGACATCATTCTTTTATTGCTCCTGTCTGTATAGGGCAAATTGCCGGTTTTGGAATTGACGGTTATTTATTTGCTCTTAAAAAAATTGCCGATTTAATTTAGGTTATGTTAATTGTATCGTTATTTATGCACAATATTTAATTACTTAGTGCAAATTAATAATTGTTATT
Source organism: Candidatus Ruminimicrobium bovinum (assembly GCF_902760015.1). Taxonomy (NCBI): domain Bacteria; kingdom Pseudomonadati; phylum Elusimicrobiota; class Endomicrobiia; order Endomicrobiales; family Endomicrobiaceae; genus Candidatus Ruminimicrobium; species Candidatus Ruminimicrobium bovinum. The sequence goes on along the minus strand of NZ_CACWEU010000124.1, from coordinate 4,149 downwards.
ATAAGGAGAAAATTATGAAAAAAATTGTTTTGCTGATGTTATGTTTTTTTGCGGTAACCGTTTATGCACAAACAAACGAAAGTATTGAGAATATTTTTTCAAGAACAAGTGTCAGAAATTACACAAATAAAAAGGTTGAACCGGAAAAAGTGGATTTGATGTTAAAAGCTGCAATGGCAGCCCCTTCGGCAATGAATAAACAACCGTGGGAATTTATTGTTGTAACCGACAGAAAAATATTAAACAAACTTGCAAAAATTGCACCTAATGCAGGTTATGCAAAAGATTCAAACTTAGCTTTTATAGTATGCGGCAATAATAAAGTGAGTGATAAATTTTGGGAACAGGATTGTTCAGCTGCAACGGAAAATTTATTACTTGCCGCAAATTCTTTAGGATTGGGTGCGGTATGGTGCGCCGTTTATCCTTTTGATGAAAAAGTAAAAGCAATTCAAGAATTGTTTAATTTGCCTGAAAATATTATTCCGTTAAACATTATTCCTGTCGGATATTTTGAAGGTGCGGTTATACCGAAAGATAAATATAAAAAAGAAAAAATACATAATAATAAGTGGTAATAAAAAATGAAAAAATTAAAAATTATTTTAGCAGGGCTTGTTGCATTTTGTTTGTTGTTATCCGTTGCGGGATATGTTGCATTAAAAAAATATTTTCCGGAAGAGAAAATAAAGAGTTATATTGTTGAATATGCAAAAAACAATTTTAACAGAGAAATTACTTTGGATAAAATTTCATTTACCGTTGTAGGTATTACATTGCATAATTTTGCAATGTCGGAAAAAACAACATTTAACGACGGAACTTTTGTTAAAGCCGATCATTTAACCGTAAAAGTGGCATTGTTGCCGTTAATAACAAAAAAAATACAGTTTACAAAAATAATTTGTGACGGTGCGGAAGTTTATATTGTTAAAGATAAAGACGGTGTTTTTAATTTTGCCGATTTTACAAACAGTGAAAAAAATACAGATAACAAAGAAGATATTTCCGCAAAAGAAGAAAGTTCAAGTTCCATAGCTTTTGAAATTAAAAAACTTAATATTAAGGATTCAAAAATTTCCTATAAAGATTTAGCCGAAAATTTAATTTTTGAGATGTCGGATACAAATATAAAACTTTTAAATTTTTCCTTAACGGATTATTTTAAATGTAACGGAAAGTTTAATGTTACATATATGAAAGATAAAAATGAATTAAGTTTTCCTTTAGAGTTTGATGCAAAAGTAAATTTAAGTAATTTCGAATTTGATAAATTGGCAGTTGAAATAAATTCATTTTTTACAAAAATTAAAGATACGGAATTTGATGTTTCGGGAAGCTTTAAAAACTTTAATAAGCCCGATTTGAACTTAAACTTATCGGTTAGAAATTTATCAAATAAAACTTTTGAAGGTTGGACGAATTCAAATTTGGTTTATGATATATCCGAACTTAATTTTATAACGAAAGCCAAAATTGACCTTTCAAGTAAAACTGCAAATATAGAAAAATTCAGTTTGAATTTACCTTCATCAAAAGCCGAACTTAAAGGACTTGTAGGTTGGGATAAAGAAAATATGCAATATGATTTTGATATGAATGTTGATATTGTATTAAAACAGCTTCAGAATTTTTTCCCTCAATATAATTTGGACGGTAATTTAAAATCCGTTATGAAAATAAATCAAACATTAATTGACGGTAATTTGGAATTAAAAAATATTAACGTTTCCGTAAGTTCGTTAAATATAACAAACTTAAATTCAAATGCAATTATTAAATTTAATACAAACGAAGCTTTACATAAAATAGATTTCAGAAGCGATAAAGATATCAAAGATATTAATATACAAATACCGACAATATCGGCAAAACTCAATAGCGGTGTATTTTCAGGTAATGTTTCCGTAACAAAACCGAATAATATTGCGGTGGTTGCAAATTGCGCTGTTGAAAATTTATCAAGTAAAGATATAAAACCTTTTTATGATTTAAAAACAGATATTATTATACCCAAAATAACGGCAGAATTAGATACGATGCTTCAAATGCAAACAAAAACGGCAAAAATAAACAAACTTAATATTTTACTTAACGATTCAACAGCAAATATTTCAGGTAACCTTGATTGGAATAAAAATTTAAAATATTCCTTAAATATTGCAGCCAACCTTACTTTAAATCAATTTGTAAAAAGTTTAACAAAGCAGGATGTGTCCGGAAATATTAACACAAAACTTTATTTAACGACAAACGATTTCAGCGGTAATGTAAATTTAAATAAAGTTTCGTTTTTTTATCAGGATTGCATAAATTTTAAGGATGTTGATTTAAAAGCGGTATTGAAATCCAAAAATAATATTTCAGTTGAAAAAGCTGCAGGTAAATTTAACGACGGTGTTTTTGATTTGGCGGGTTCGTTTATAAATAAAACGATAACCGTAAAACTTGTAATGGATAAATTGGTAATGGAAAAGTTTCCTCAATTTGAACAAGAATCCGCAAATAATAAAAATACAAAAACATCTTCGACAAATAAACAACAATCTGCCGGTTTTAATATAAACCTTAATACCGATGTTAAAATTTCAACGATAAGTATTCCTTATTTTTATGCTAAAAATTTCACACTGAAAACCGCATTAAATTCCATAACTGAAACTTGCAGCAGGTTGTCCGGAACTGCAAATTGCAATTTTAACGACGGCGAAATTACAAATGTATCGGCATTTGCAACAAATAAAACGGCAAAATCTTTATTAAATATTTTTATTATTGCAAATAATATAAAAGGAACATCTGCACAATCTTCTAAAGATTCAATTCATTTTGATAAATTCGTGCTTGATGCCGTAAGTACAAACGGTAATTTACAAATAAACAGAGGTAACTTTAAAATGCCTATTACCGGAATTGATGTTACCGGAACAGTCAATTTTAATAACAGAAATTTGAATTTAAGTGTAGTTCCTGCGGAATATACGGCTTTTAAAATTACCGGAACCATTGAAAACCCGAAAACCGATTTTGATGTTGCAAAGGCCGTTACAAATGCACTGAAATCGGAAAAGGTAATTAATCAATTATCAAATTTATTCGGCGGCGGCAAAAAAGAAAATAAAGAAAATGTAAATGCTTCCACGGATAGTACAAACTCATCAACTGAAACAAAACGGGAAACTTCAAAGCAACAAACACAACAAACACAACAAACACAACAAACGGCAGAGACAAAGGTAATTAATCAATTATCAAATTTATTCGGCGGTAATAAAAAAGAAAATACAAACTCGTCAACTGAACAGAAACAGGAAACACAGCAAACATCAGGGGAACAAAAATAATGGAGTTGCAAAAAATAAAAAGGTTTCCATATACAGATATTTTAGGGTGGTCAATATCAAGGTATGATAAATTTTTAAATTGTAAAAGACAATATTTTTATGATTATTACGGCAAATATGATAAAGAATTTTCTTATGATAAAATACAGCAATTAAAAGCATTAACTTCAACGGCACTTGAAATAGGAAATATAGTCCATGATACGATAAGAGATTTACTCGTTCGCCTTCAAAAAACTTCAAAACCGATAGATAAAAAAAGATTTTTACAATACACTTTGAATAAAACAAAGTTATATTGTAACAGTAAAACTTTCGGTGAAGTTTATTATAAACAAACAGAAAATATAGATGAAAATACATTGTTTCCGAGCATTCGGGAAATTCTTAATAATTTTTTATACAGCACAAGGTTAAAGTGGATATTTGAAACGGCAATAAAAACAAGTCCCTGTTGGATTATAGAGCCGGATGGTTTCGGTGAAACAAGAATAAATAATTATAAAGCATATTGTAAAGTTGATTTTTTAATTCCTGCCGAAGATAAAATTTTTATACTTGATTGGAAAACAGGTAAGAAAGATATAGCAAAACATTCAAGACAGTTAATAGGTTATGCATTATGGGCATGCTACCATTTTAATGTAAGCCATGAAAATGTTTTCCCGACAATATCATATTTACAACCTGCTTTTGAAGAATATAACGTAACTTTAACCGAAAACGATTTACATCTTTTATCCGAACAGGTTGTTGAAGAAACAAACCAAATGTATCAATATTTAACCGATATAAATAAAAATAT
>NZ_CACWEU010000123.1:0-7918 GCF_902760015.1 Candidatus Ruminimicrobium bovinum | reverse complement strand
TTGAAAGGTTGCAAGCCGATATTGAACCGTCTGAAAAAGAAATTGAAAATGATAAAAAGAATTTGGAACAAACACAACTTCAACTTGAAGAATTGAATCGGAAAGAAATTCAATCAAAAGAAGTAATTTTAAATATAGAAAAAGAAATTGAAAATTTGGAAAATAACGAAAATAAGTTAAAAGAAGATAGAGCTGCAGCACAGGCAAGAATAGATACGTTAAAAGAAATGATAGCACAAGATCCTGTAAAAGTTGCAATAAAAACAGTTATTGAACAGGGTTATGCAAAAGCAACAATAGGGAGTGTTATTGATCCGAAGCAGGAAAATATTTCAATAGTTGCAACTGCTTTGGGAAGCAGGTTGGATTATTTAATTTGTGACACAAAACAACAAGCCGAAAGTGCAATCGAATATTTAAAAAATAATAATTTGGTAAGACTTACTTTTTTTGTTTTGGAAAATATTCCCGCCGAATTTTCGCAAACACAATTAACCGAAGGCACTATGGTTTTATTTGATTTATTAAATGTGAGTCCCGAATATGAAAGTGCCGTGAAATTTATTTCAAACGGTATATATATAAATGATAATAAAATTTATAACGGTGCGTTTATTTCGGGCGGCTCGGATGAAAGTTCGGATAAACCTGTTTTAATGGAAGAGCAAATAAAAAAGTTGTCCGAGGATATAGAAAGTAAAAAAAAGCAATTGTCGGAAATTTCGGAAAATATTACAAAACAGGAAGATACAAAACTTAATGTTAATTTGGATAACGGACAAACCGGTAATGAAAAAACAAGAATAGATGCAAAAATTTTATATTTAAAGGAAGCAATAGAGCAAAAACAAAATAATATTGCCGATACGGTTAAAGAAATTGAAAATTTAAAAAACGAACAGATAGCAAAACAAGCTGTCGCCGATTCCGTAAACGAAAGAATTGCCGAAACAGATAATAAATTGGCAGATATTGAAACGGAAATTACCGGGTTGGAAACAAATTTACAACAAATAGCATCCGATTCCGATAACCTTAAAGCTCAGGAAGAAACGGTTCATAATGAATATATAACAAGTTCCACAAAATTTGCACAAAGAGAAGAATATTTGAAAAACAGGCAACAGGGGCAGGAATACATAAATAATTTAAAAATTCAAGTAGAACAGAAAACGGCAAGAATTGCCGAAATAGACAAGCAATTACAGGATATATTAACTTTTCAGGAAACAGAAACGATAAATATTCAAAAATCACAGCAAGAACAGACGGAAAAAGAAACGGAATTGCAACTTATCAAAGGTAAAAGAGAAGAAATTATAAATACCATAGAAACAAAAAATAATGTTATACACGACACTAAAATGAAAGTTGAAGAATTAAGGCAAACCGTTTCCGATATGGAAGGAAACCAAAAAGCTTTTAATGCTCAAAAAGAATTACTTGAAACAAGAATAAAAGAAACTTACGGTAAAACTTTTGATGAGTTAAAAGATGAATATTTAGGTGTTGAAGTTGACAGAGAAAAAATAGATAAAATAAAAAAGAAAATGGAAGATTTGGGGCAGGTAAATTTAGCCGCACAGGATGAATACGACCAACTTTCTCAAAGATATGACTTTATAGTAAAACAGCAGGATGATTTGTCAAAAGCAAAAAAAGATTTGGAAGATGTTATACAGAAAATAAATCAGACCACAATAGAAAATTTTAAAAAAACATTTGATTTGGTTAGAGATAATTTTAAAACATTGTATAAAAAATTATTCGGAGGCGGTGAGGCCGATTTAATATTGACCGATGAAAATAATTTACTTGAAACCGGTGTTGATATTTTTGCACAACCGCCCGGGAAACATCCTAAAAATATTTTACAATGTTCCGGCGGAGAAAAAACACTTACGGCAATTGCTTTGTTGTTTGCATTTTTCCTTGTTAAACAGTCGCCTTTTTGTATATTGGACGAAGTTGATGCTCCTCTTGACGATGCAAATGTCGGCAGATATATAAATATCATAAAAGAATTTTCTCAAAAAACACAGTTCTTGGTTGTTACACACAATAAAAGAACTATGGAAATGGCAGATATTTTATACGGTGTTACAATGCAGGAGCTTGGTATATCAAAGATAATATCTGTTAAAATGAACAGAGAAAGTGATAAACAAATAGATGAAATTTTAAATAAGAAAAATGGATAAAACGAAAATTTCTTTAAGATATTATGCTGAATATATTGCTTTAAAGATATTTATATTTTTTATTTTTCTTATTCCGGTAAAATGTACAAAACCTATCGCAATTGTTATTTCTAAAATTTCGTATTATTTTATTCCCGTTCGTAAAAAACATATCATAAATTCACTTAAACAAGCTTTTCCCGAAAAAAACGATAAAGAAATTTTAAAAATAACAAAAGATGTATACAGGCAGTTTGCAATAACCATAATGGAAATGATTTTTTTTAACAAATTAAAAAAAGAACAACTTAAATATGCAATAAACATAGAAAATATTTATTTGATAGAAAAGGCATTTAAGCAGGGCAGGGGATGTATTTTATTGTCGGCACATTTCGGTAATTGGGAATTGCTTGCAAAATCTTTTTCACAAAGGCATAAAATGTCCGTTATTGTTGCCGGACAGGAAAATTTCTTGGTTGATAAAATGATTAATGATTTAAGAACCACAAACGGATATAATACCATTTATAAAGACAAATCCGTTGCAAAAAAAGTTTTGTATGCTTTAAAAGATAATGAATTTGTTGCAATATTAGGCGATCAGGATGCAAATAAACAAGGTGTGTTTGTTCCTTTTTTCGGCAGGGCTGCCTCAACGGCAAAAGGTCCGGCTGTTTTTGCTTTAAAAGCCAAATGTCCCGTTTACACCGCTTTTTGTGTGCGTTTAAAAGACGGCAGTTATAAAGCAACGGTGGAAGAAATTGTGATTCCGGAAGATATGTCGGAAAATGAAAAGGCGGAATATATTATGACAGAATATAATAAAGCATTACAATCTTATGTTGAAAAATATCCTTCGTTATGGTTTTGGTTTCATAGAAGATGGAAAACAAAAAAGTTGCCTTTGTGTTCATAAAATGATATAAATATAAGATAAATATAAAGTAAAAGGAGATTTTCATGCAGATAAACATTACGGCAAGACATTTGAAATTAACGGATGCTATTGATTCTTATGTCAGACAGAAAGTTGCAAAAGCAGGAAAATTCTTTACGGGAGATTCGGTTTGGGTTCAAACAATTCTTTCCGTTGAAAAAAACAGACAAATAACGGAAATTTCATTCCATATAGCAGGTAAAGTTTTCAGAGCAAAAGAAGAGTCGGAAGATTTATATGCTTCAATAGATTTAGCGGTAGACAAACTTTCCAAGCAATTGAAAAAGCAAAAAGAAATATCAAAAATTCACAGAAAAGAAAATCTTAAAGTTTTAAAAACAAAAGCAATAAAATCCGATGTGTTCTCGTTGGATATTATGCAGGATTCAAGAAATAAAATATCCGAAATAAAAAGATTTGATTTGCAACCTGTTTCAATAGAAGATGCGATAGATGAAATGGATAACTTAGGTTACAGAGTTTATATGTTTTTAAATTCTTCTACCGATAAAATAAATGTTTTATACAGAAACGACAGCGGTTCATTAGTTATGTTGGAACCTGAAATTTAAAATAAATAAAAAAATATAAGAAGCATACAGAGGGGGAGGAGTAGAAGATGAATATAATGGATTTTTTATGTAAAGACTCAATTATTGTGGATTTGAAGGCGCAAAACAAAAAGGATGCTATTATTGAATTGATAGAATCTTTAAAAACGTCAAAAAAAATAAAGAAAACCGATGAAATAATTGAAGTCGTTTTGGAAAGAGAAAAATTAGGTTCTACCGGTATCGGACAGGGTGTTGCTATTCCTCACGGCAAAACTGATGCTTTAACCGAACAGGTTGGTGTACTCGGTATTTCAAAAAAAGGTATCGAATTTAATTCTTTAGACGGTGAACCTGTATATATTATATTTTTATTGGTAGGTCCCGTTGAAGTTACCGGACAACACTTGAAAGCTCTTTCCAGAATTTCAAGACTTTTCAAAGATAAATTCTTAAGACAAACAATTAAGAATGCCGAAACAAAAGAAGAAATTATTAAGATAATACAGCAGGAGGATGCTTATTAAAATGAAAGTGCTAAAAGTAGGCACTTTTATTAAAGAAAAAACTAACGATTTTAAATTGGAACTTGTTGCCGGAAAAGGCGGGCTTGAAAGAGTTGTTACCGTTCCTGATGTTAACAGACCCGGGCTTGCGTTTGCAGGGTATTTTGAACACATGCCTTATGAAAGGGTTCAAATTATAGGAATAGCGGAGTTCACTTATCTGCAATCGTTAACACATAAAGAACAACGTAAAATGTTAACAAAAGTTTTTTCTCCTAAGCAGGTACCATGTTGTATAATCACAAGAAATTTTAATCCTCTGCCGTCGATGGCAGAGGTTTTTGACGAATTAAACGTTCCTCTGTTAAAAACATCATTATCATCATCTCAACTGTTAAGCGATTTAATTTATTATTTTGATGAAAAACTTGCACCTTCACAAAAATTACACGGTGTTTTATCCAACGTATACGGACTTGGTGTTTTTATAAGAGGAAAATCCGGTATAGGAAAATCCGAATGTGCATTGGAACTTGTAAAAAGAGGGCACATGTTAGTTTCCGACGATCTGGTGGAAATTACAAAAAGGTCCGGGCATACATTAATCGGTAAAAGCAACAGCGATATAATGAAACATTTGATGGAAATTAGGGGAATAGGAATTATTGATATAAAAAATATGTTCGGTGTTGCAAATATTTTAGATGAATCCAAAATAGAACTTGTTATTAATTTAGTTGCATGGGACGAAACAATAGAATATGAAAGGTTGGGTTTAAAAGAATATTATACCGAAATTTTGGGAGTAAAAATTCCGGAGCTTACAATTCCCGTAGGACCGGGAAGAAACTTGGCAATTATCGTTGAAACTGCAAGTTTAAACCAAAGGTTAAAGAAAAACGGTTATTTTTCCGCATTGGAATTTACAAAAAAAATAAAATCCGAAATAAAAAGAAAAAGTAAAAATAATGAAAAATAATTTTTTAATAATATCAGGAATTTCCGGTGCAGGCAAAACCAAAGTTTTGAATATTTTGGAAGATTTCGGCTTTGTCTGTGTTGATAATTTACCGTTTAATTTTATTAATGATTTTATAGATTTGTACAAAAAAGATAAAAAAAATTATAAAAATGTTGCAATAAGTATAGACATAAGAGCCGGTAAAAATATTTTAAAAATTCAAACGGTTATAAATAAATTAAAAAAAGAAAAAATAAACGGTAAAATATTGTTTTTAAATGCCAATGATATGACAATTTTAAAAAGGTATTCCGAAACGAGAAGAAAGCATCCGTTGGCACTTCCCGTGAAAGAAGGATTAAAAAAAGAAAGAGAAATGCTGCAACAGACAAAAAAACTTGCCGATATTGAAATAGATACAACTAACATGCCTATAGGACAGTTGAAAAATACTCTTTCCAATTTAATAAAAGTTCCTCAAAGCCAAAGGGAACTTATTTTGACAATAATGTCATTCGGTTTTAAATTCGGTATTGCAAGTGAAGCCGATATAGTTTTTGATGCAAGGTTTGTTCCGAATCCGAATTATGTTGCGGAACTTAAAAATAAAACAGGTAAAGATAAAGAAGTTATTAAATATATAGAAAAACAAAAAGAATACGGTAAATTTTTTGACAGAATATCAAGACTGCTTAACTGTTTATTACCGAGTTATTTAAAAGAGGGGAAAAGTCAATTGACTATAGCAATAGGATGTACCGGCGGAAGGCATCGTTCGGTTGCAACAGCCGAAAAATTAGCCGAATTTTTTATAAAGAAAAAATATAAAGTAAATTTATATCACAGGGATATAATGAGAGTATAACCTGCAATGAAATGTAATATTGTTACCATAGGCGGAGGTAGCGGACTTTCTACTTTATTAAGAGGATTAAAAAAATATCCGGTTAATATTACCGCAGTTGTTGCCGTAAGTGATGACGGAGGCAGTTCGGGTAAATTAAGAACGGAATTCGGTGTTTTGCCTCCCGGTGACATAAGAAACTGTTTGGTTGCACTCAGTGAAGAAGAAAATTTAATGACAAAACTGTTCGGTTATAGGTTTCCCAAAAAGGGCTCGTTATCAAACCATTCGTTCGGAAATTTGTTTTTAACCGCATTAAGCAGTATTTCGGGCGGTTTTGATAAAGCAATAACAAATGCAAGCAGTATATTGGCAATTAAAGGAAAAGTTTTACCGGTTTCGTTGGATAACGTAATTTTAAAAGCCGAATTGGAAGACGGAACAAGGGTATCAGGTGAAACAAAGATATCAAGAAGTAAAAAAAACATTTCTCACGTTGAGATATTTCCGAAAAATGCAAAAAGTTCAAAAAGCGTAACGGATGCAATTTTAAATGCCGATTATGTTATTTTGGGTCCCGGTTCCTTGTACACATCTATAATAGTTAATTTGCTTTTTAAAGGAGTTATTAACGCATTAAGAAAAACAAAAGCAAAAAAAATATATGTTTGTAATATAATGACACAAGTCGGAGAAACTACAAATTTTAAATTATCCGATCATATAAATGCAATAGAAAAACATTCGTATAAAGGAATTATAGATATAGTTCTGGTAAATAACGGGAAAATTCATCCGTCGGTGGCTCAAAGATATAAAAAGGAAAAATCCATGCCTGTTATTGTTGATAAAAAAGCATTAAAAAATGTTAAAATAATAGAGAGAGATTTTATTTCCAAAACACAGTATGCACATCACGATTATACAAAATTGGCAAAGGTAATTTTTAATTTGCCGGGAAGGAAACTGAAATGATAAAAATTTTGATAGTTGCTCATTGCGGCTTAACCGAAGAATTGATTAAATCGGCTGAATTTATTGCCGGGAAGCAGGAAAATTTGATGTTTGTAAGTAAAAATACAAACGATGAAAGTTTGTCGTCGTTGCAGGAAAAGATATTAAATATAATTAAGGAAAATGATGACGGCTCAGGTGTTTTAATTCTTACCGATATGTTCGGCGGAACACCGTATAATGCTTCAATGAAGGTATGTCTTAACACAAATATTGAAGTTTTAACGGGTGTTAATTTACCTATGGTGTTGTCTGCGGTTTTTTCAAGTAAAACGGTAAATTCCGTAACTGAATTGGCAAATAAAGTTTTAAACGACGGTTTAAAAAGTATTGTAAATGCAAAACAACTTTTTTTGGAAAAAATGAAATAAGGAGTAAAACTTTGGGTATAGAACTTGTAAGGATTGATGACAGATTGATACACGGTCAGATAGTTCAAGGTTGGCTGAAATCGGTTTCAATTGACAGAATTTTAGTTGTTTCCGATGAAGTTGCTGCAGATAAAATGCAATGTGTTCTTTTATCGATGGCTGTTCCGGCTTCGGTAAAGTTATCGATAAAAACAATAAAAGATGCTGCTATGGAAATTATAAACAATGTTTATGAAAACGAAAAAACAATGATATTGTTGTCAAATCCTCAAAACATTGTAAAACTTATAGATTACGGTGTTAAATTTAAGTCCGTAAATATAGGCGGTATGCATTTCGTTCACGGGAAAAAACAACTTTTGCAAAATGTTTCCGTTGACGAAAATGATATTAATGCTTTAATGAAACTAATATCTTTGGGAATTGAACTAGAAAACAGGGCATTACCTCATGACGAAAGAAATGATATTTCTTTAATTATAAAAAAGGAAGCTGAAAATTTATAACGGATAAAAAAATGAAAAAAGTTAAATTTATTTTTGGTATACATA
>NZ_CACWEU010000122.1:0-6391 GCF_902760015.1 Candidatus Ruminimicrobium bovinum | reverse complement strand
TACAGGCAAATTTATAACTTCAATTATCATATTCCCAAACACATCCTTGTTTTTAATTTTTTCTATTTTACAAAAACACCGAGACAACAGGGTGTCGTTAAAAATGCAAAGCATTTTTTCAATTAGTAATTAGAAATTATCAATTAGTAATTTCGGTGTCCTTCGGACGAAAATCAAATATAGATTCTAAATCAAGTTTAAAATGACAACAAATATGGCTTATAAAATAAAAAATCCTCGAAAGGTTATCGCGGATTTTTTGATTTGATATAGTTTTTGAAGATAGAGTCACGTTATAAATAAATGCCATTCACATACTTTTTATAGGTTCTTTTGTATTTATATGATTATCTAATTTTCTTTTTATTTCTTCTACTATATTTTCTTTTCCTATATTATTATCTGTTATTTCTATTTCATAAATTGGCTTTTCATTATCATTACCATAATCATATATGTTATTATCATATTTGCTACCAAATTTAAAACTAAATCCTTTATATTTGAAATATACAAACCATCCATAAAAAAAATATTTTATTTTATCATCATTTGTTTCTAACACTTTAGTCTTTTTAAATTCATCTTCTTTGTTTTTTTCTATATCAATAAATTTAAAATCAAAATCTTCATAAAGTTTATTTAATAATTTTTGTCTATTTAAGTTAAGATTAATTCCATAAGTAACATTTTTTGGATACAATAAATCTATTTCTATAAATCTATGCATATCAAAATGCTTATTTTTTATTAAATTATCTATTAGATTTGTATTACATAAATAGTATTGAATTGTATTTTTATCTATACTTTTTCTTTTTTCTTCATCTATTTCTAAATCATCTATAAGCATTTTATGAATAGGCAATGATAATCGTTTTTCTATCAAATAGTTATATTTCCATGACGGTTTTGTAGAGTTAGCATTTTTTATATTATTAAGAATAAAAGTAAAATCATTAAATATCTCTTTGTTTTCATAACATGTCCAATAAATAAAGTTTTTCCAAAACTCAGGACTAAAATCATTTTTTTTGTCAAAATATTTCTTAACTTGTTCATTCTTCTTATCAAAAAAATCCCAGTTTATATTTCCTTTTTCATCTCGAAATAAAAATCTAATTGTTCCACGAAAAAAACTAAATTGTTCTGCCTCAATTATTTTCTTTTCCCATTTCTCATCATTGCAAATTCGTTTAGCTTTTTCACATTCTTCCTTAAATCTTTCGTCTAATGAAGAATTTTCAAATTTATAATTATTTAATTGTTCCTTTAAATACTCATATATTGATATTTTACTATTTTCAGATTGCCATTTAGCAAAAACTTCATTTATTTTTTCTATTACATTCATAACCTGATCTTCAGTTCTAAAACTTACATCATCTGCTAAGTTCCAAACAAATCTTAACCATCTTTTAAATTCTTTTTTCCACTCTTCTTTTGTGTCTTCTGAAAATTTAAAATTTGTTAAAAATTTTATAATACCAAAGAAAACCATTCTTTGTCTTTGTGTAATTCTTATAACTTTTTGTTCATTATTTTTGAAATTTTCTTTATATCTTGGAATAAAAGAAAAATCTCCTTGTTTTTCATCATCCACTTCTTCATTTATTTTTTCATTATTTTTGAAAGGATATTCTACAATAGTTTCAAAATCTTCTATTTTGTTATAAATATCAAATATTTTCTGTAATTTTTCCAATGTATCTTTATCTATGATATTCTCATAAATATCAAAAGAAGTGTATTCTATAATATCTTTCTTATCTATAACACATAAATTCAAAAATTTTTTATATTCATCTTTTTCTTCTAATTTCTTTTCATTTTGTTCTTTTAATTTCTTTTCAATATACATAACAAAAAAATATCTATTTAGAAATGTAAAGAATATATCATCTATTTCGTTTGTTCTTTCTTCTCTGTTTTTCCAAAAAATATCTGTCCAATTTGTATCCAAATTCTTTGATATTTCATTTATGTCTATATTATTTTTATTTTTTAAATGATTTATTAAATCTGCTTTAAAATTTTCAAAATTTGTCAAAGGTTTAAATCTTGCATTCATTTTTATATATAAATCATCAGAAAGTCCAAAGTTTTTCATATCATAAAAAATAAAAGAAATTTTATTATCTTTTGTTAATACTTCCCATAATTCTTTATACAAAACTTGTTCTTTTGTTAAAACTTGTTCTATAGTATCCAATGTTCTTAACATTGAATTAATTGTAGGATCTTGTTTCCAAATATTGTAAAACCATGTTTGTTTTTCAATTGTATCAGATATTTTCTTTTCTTCATCATTGTTAAATTTTAATTCTTGTTCAGACATTTCTTTACAAAATTCTCTCGAAGAAACTCTTGTTTCATAAGTAAAATTAATAAAAATATCTTTATTATTTCTTAAATTTTCACTTTTATATGCAATATACCAATGTAATAGCCATAAAGTTGTTAATCGTTGTTGTCCATCTAAAGGGATAAATTTATTGCTTTCGTTAGAACCATAAACAAAATCTAATTCTAAAGATTTTTCTTCTTTATTAATTAATACTTTTACTAACTCTTTTATAAATCTTTCTCTTAAATGTTCTTTCCCTTCTCGTCCTTGAGCATAATCTCTTTGTATTATTGGTATTTCTATTTTATTTTCTTTTAAAATTTCCCAAAAAGTTGTTTTTTTCATTTATCCTCTTGTAAAAATTCTTTTAATGTTTCTTCTATATTTTCTTTATAATTTTTAGCATCTTCTTTAGTCCATTTTGTTAAATTATTAGGTTGTAGAGTGTAGTATTTAAAAAATACATTTTTTGTGCATAACGGGACAAAACAAAAAGCTTTATCTTTTTCTTCCTTATTTTCAATATATTCAATTGTATTATCTTTAAAAATATATTTTATACCTTGATCTTTACCGATAATAATTCTTCTTTTTGATGCAAAGATATCGTTTCCATAACTTCTGTTTGTACTACTATCTAATAAAACAAAATTCCAAATTTTATTTTTATCATCTTCTTCAATATCATTATCATCACTTTCTATCTCACTTTTCAGTTTATTAAATTCTTTCAAATTTATCTCTTTTTTATTATTTAGCATTTCTTTGATTTCGTTCGAAAGTTTATCTTTATTATTTATTCCAAATGCTGCCCAAACTAAATATTCCCTTTTTGTCTTATCGTCATCAAAATCATTATCAGTATATGAACAAATATGTTCTACATCCCAATCTTCTTTTTTATATAAATGAAAAGGAAATTTATAAAATACGGATTGTTTATATTTATCTTTATTTTTTAAATTTTTATTTTGAATTATAATCGTTTGTATATTATGCAATAATAATAATGGTATACTATTTCTTTTATTTTCAATTGTGTATTGTTCATCTAATTTATCTTTAATTGCCTCTAATTTATCAATTTTTACAATATTTTTTATCAAATCTTTTAATTCTCTAATAAAAGTATCTTTATCACTAGAAGAATTCCATTTTTTTAATAAATCATTTAATGATATTTCTTTTTGTTTTTTATTGCTTTCTATTTGTGTTTCCAAAATATATCCAATATAGTGATACAGTTCTAAATCATTAAACCATTCATAGAAAATATCAAAAATCTTTTTTACTTCTTTCCAACAATTATAAAGCATTTCTTCTTTGTTTGTTTTGAAGTAATTATAAAAATAACGAAATGTTCTATATTCATCATCATTTACACATTCTATATTTTTTCCCTCTTTTTGTTCTTTATATAGTTTTAATATATCTTCTTCAAATATTAAATCAAAAATCATATCTATTCTAGTAGGGTTTGAGGATTCTTTATTGTTTAAAAAGAACCAAAATTCATCATTTTGTAAAGTACACTCTATATTATCCCACTGAGAAGCAATTTCTTTTTGTTTATTTATAATATTGTCATCATTTTTAAAATTTTTTCTATTTAACAACAAAGCTTTTATCAGTTCCGAATTTGTTAATGAAATTTTTCCTATATTTAATCTGTTAAAAATTTCGATAGAATTGCTTTCTGAAGGGATTTCATACCAAATGAATTTAACCTTTTCTAATAAATTATCTTTAAATTTTTCTTTATACTCTTTATCTTTATACTCTTTATCTTTCTCTTTAAACCAATCTTCAATTGTTTTATAAGTTGTGTAAATATGATAAAAATCAATATTTTCTTTAAAATTTTTTTCTGTTTCTATAGAAGAAATATTTTCTATAAATGTTTTACTATTTTTTCTTGTTTTATATTCAATATTATAAAATTTTTCATGTTTTAAATATGATAATAGTATATGAATCGTAGTAAGTCTTTGTTGTCCGTCAATAACTTCCCACTTGCAATTTGATTCTATCAAGTCCTTTACTTTTTTAAAAACATTAGGTCTTTGAACATTATGAATTTTTTCTATAAAAGAATCTTCTTCTACTATTTTTTTGATTACCAAAGGTTGAATACAATAAAAATCACCACTATTGCTTTCCTTTTTAAATTCATCTATATCATTTAACAAATCTTGAACATGTTTAGGTGTCCATCTATATCCTCTTTGATAATCAGGAATAAAAAAGCTATAATTATAATGTGTTAATTCTTCTACAGATTTCAATTCTATATTATTACTTTCTTCCATAAATACTCCAAATATATTTTTTTATATTATATCAAATTCATATATGTCTTCAGTAAATTCGCCGGTTGAATTATTAAATTTACACTCGATAGTTTGAGTTTGATTTGTATGAGAATCTATTGTTAATTTAACAATATCTCTTTCCATAATAATGACAGTATCACTTGCCTTTTTTACAAATTCTTCTTCTTTTTTTGCAGTTTCTTTATATGTTGGCGGATAATATAACTGTTCATATGTCGTTAATATAGAACAATTAAGATTTGTTGAAATTTCTTTTAATTTTTCCATAATTTTATCCGTATTCATTTCTAAAAACAAATATGTTAAAGAATCTATTATTAACAAATCTATTTTTTTATCTGCTATTTTGGATAAATCGTCTAAGAAATTTTGACCATTGCTTATATATATTTTTGATTTTTCTATCATATCACTTGCATTTTTTATCTTCTTATTATTAAAATCAACAAAAATTTTCATATTGAAATCTGCAAGATCTATATTTGTAATAAGAGATATTAAATGATAGCGAAAATTTTCTTTCTTTTCTTTTGTACAAACTATAGCAACAGATTTATTATTGTCTATTGCTAAATTTTTGACAATGTTTGCAACAAAACTGGTTTTATCGAAACTATATTTTCCTATAATTGTTATAATTTCTTTTTTGTCTTTTTCTAAAAATCCATTTATTAAATTTTTTATTTTATTCATTTTTAATTCCTTTTTTTAATTTTTTATTTGATTTGTTTTTGTTATGTTTATTACATCCGAAATGCTGTTTTTCATTGTGTTATACGGGCAAGTTTTACAATGTGATTCTTCTTCAAATTTAAAATCTTTAAATGCCTTTTGCACAACATCTGCAGTAAAAGAGCTGTTCGTAAATTTAATAAAAGCAGATATTCTATATAAAGCACTAAATAAATCTATACTGTTAGTTTTTATTTGCTTAGCTATAAAAGCTATACAATCTTCGGGGATTTCTATTTGTTCCTCTTTGGCTTTCTTTTTCAATAGTTCAATTCTTGTTTCAAGTTTTTTAATATCACAACATTTTGAACAAATTTTATTAGCAAAGTTTAAAACACTTGTTAAATTTTTTACTATTTCTAAACATTCCGTTTCTTTTATTTTAAAAATTTTATACATTTTTCCCTCCGATATTTTTTATTCTCATTTATTATTTTCATTACTGATTTCGGAATATATATTTAATAAATGTTGCAAATCTTTTAAAGCCCGCTTGTTATCTTGCCCGATATCAAAAATACACCATTTAAAATACAATGAAATCTCAAGAGGAATGTCGTCATATTTCATATTTTCCCAATTATTAACATTGCCCTGTTTATATGTTTTTAGTATTTTGTAAAATTTGTTTAATTCTTCTTGGTTAATATCTTTTTTTCTGTTTTCTACTGCCAATTCTATTGCTTTCATAAGGTCATCAATGGCTTCTTTATTCAAACCAGTTTTTAGTTTGGTTAACCCTCTATGCCCGTAACCGTTACTTTTCCTTTTATTGTCATTAGAATGTTCTATATACATAGTAAAATTTTCAATTGCTTCGTTGTATTTTTTTAATCTTTTGTTTAAAAGCCCCATTAGAAAATAGCCGTATTCGTTATGTTCTTTGTTTATTACTTCGTTATAAATATTTTGTGCCTTATCATATTTTTCTTTAAGAAAATAGTTATATCCTGTATACCAATGTAAATTTTCTTCTTTT
>NZ_CACWEU010000121.1:0-10341 GCF_902760015.1 Candidatus Ruminimicrobium bovinum | reverse complement strand
CATGATATACTTTTCTATCTTCTATCTCTATTGGATTATGGCTTTTTGTAAAAAAAACAGAAGATACTACCGTTTTTGCAATACTACCACTTATTCTTATGATAGCTAAAGCGGACTTTATATTGCCTGTAGCAAGAGCTACTATAGTATCTTCCTGTTTAAATAAATTCATTAATTTTTATCTATTGATAATTTTACTCCGACTTTTCTCATTGCACCTTCACCTTCGGAGAAAGTATCAAATTCACCTAAATTCTTAAAATATTGGTGAATAAATTTTCTGTCTTTTGCAGACATAGGATCAAATCTGTATATTTTTTTTGTTCTTTTTACATACTCTATTGCTTTTTCCGCAATTGATTTTAACCTTTCTTCCTGTTTTAATCTGTAATTATCCGTATCCAAATAAACTTTTACTCTTGTTTTAGGATTGGTATTTGCTATTAACTGTGTTACATATTCCAAAGCATCCAAAGATTGTCCTGCTCTTCCTATTAAAACACTGCTGTTATCGGTCTTTACGTCAACATTAACAAAACCGTCTTTAAAAGAAGCTTTTATATTTTCAATTTTAATTCCCATCATTTTAACGATATCTTCTATTATTTTTTGAACATTTTTACATGAAAGCTCTTGGTCGATATTTTCTTCCGTTTCACCATTTTTATCAATGTCTTTAATTTTGTTTTCCGACTTCACATCATTTTCATTTTCTTTTTTCTTTTTATTTTTTGCCGTAAGCAATACTCTTGCCGGCTTTGCACCCATCAAACCGAATAAACCGGAAGATCCTTCATCAAGAATTTTTATATCAACATCATCTTTACCGCATTCAAGTTTTTTTATTCCGTTCTCTATAGCTTCGGCAACATTTTTACCTATACTTTCCAACTCATCCAATAACATTTATTCCTCCCTTAAAACTGCAATGTACAATTTACAATGTATAATTTACAATTAACGGCAAACGACAAACTACAGATTTCACGTCCAACAACGCGTCGCTTCACGCACTTAAAATGACAAACTAAAAAAGAACACAGAATGACAAAAACGGATTTTAAAAATTTTATTTTTTTGTTTCCTGTTTTTTTAAAACAAAATACTGAACAATCATTGAAAAAACACTGTTTGTCAACCAATATAAAACCAATCCCGAAGGAAAACGCCAAAATAAAAATGTAAATACTATCGGCATTATATACATCATTTTTCTTTGTGTGGGGTCGGATGTTGCAGTTGACATTTTTTGTTGCAAAAACATACCTATACCCATAACCAAAGGCAAAACATTCAACGATATTCCGCCTATATAAGCCAAACTGTCGCTTGCCGATAAATCTTTAACCCATAAAATCCACGGAGAATACCTTAATTCGTAAGCATTTCTTAAAGTTTGAAACAATGCCCAAAATATCGGCAATTGTAACAACATCGGTAAACAACCGCCCAAAGGATTTACTTTATTTGTTCTGTAAAGGTTTAACATTTCAGCTTGAAGTCTTTGAGGTTCATTTTTATATTTTGTTTGCAAATCTTTTATTAACGACTGAATTTTTTTCATACCTGCCATGGCCTTATAGCTTTTTGATGTCAACGGCAATACCAAAATTTGAATTATTATCGTCAATATAATTATTGCCCAACCGTAATTATTTGTAAGTTTAAAAAAGAAAAATAAAACAAAAAGAGCTATCTTTCCCAACCATCCGAAAAAGCCGAAATCCACGGTTTTTTCAAAACCGGAATTAAACGTTTTTAAATATGTATATGATTTGGGACCTACAAAGAAATTTAAAGAAAAATCCTGTTCATATTCATCCTGTTTTACATTTGCACTTAATATTGCCGTAGGTGCGGATTTTTTTGACTTTCTTGAAACTTCTATATTAGAAAAATTTAACGAATTTACCGGCATAAAAAGAGATAAAAAATACCTGTTGTCTATTGCTACCCATTTATATAATTGCGCAGGATTGTTTTGTGATTTCAATTTTTCCAATTTTGCAGGCATTGAAGATGTAAGTCCGAGTATTCTTGTAACGGATTCGTTTTCTTTTAATTCTTTCTCGTCCGTTCCCAAACCCGGCCCCCAATTTATATCAATATCGGGAAGAACTGCAGTATCTTTCAATTTGAACAATTTAATATCAAGTTTATGAAAATATTCCCGGGACATTCTGAAAGTTTTTACTATTTTCCAACCTTCCGGAGATGTATATTCGAATGATATTTCATCTTTACTTGAATTTATAACTTCATAAACCGAACCCGGAAAATTTCCTAATACCGGAGCCGCCTCGGGCAAAACCAAATCCACAAAGCTTCCGTTTTTTTCTCTTATAAACCAATGTTTAACGGATGCTCCTTTATTTGAAAAAACAACTTTATAATTATCATTTTCCAAAACAAATTCACTTTCTTTTGCACTTGTTTCAATAATTTTATTTTCTTTTGTTGCAATTTCGGACTTTATTTCCGGTTCTTTTTTTTGCTCGCTGACAGCCGTTTGGTTAATTGAATCCGAAGAATTTAAATTTTGATAAATTTGTTCGGGTTTCGGCTGAAACAAAAAATACCATAACAGTAAAAACACCGTTGAAAAAACAACAAACATAACCGTATTTTTTTGCATATTAATTTTCTCTCTCTTTATTTTTTTTCAGGAACCAAATCTATACCACCCTGACAAAAAGGATGGCATTTAAGCAGTCTTTTTAAAGCTAAAAAACCGCCTTTAAAAAAACCGAATCTTTCTATGGCTGTGTATGCATACTGTGAACAAGTCGGATAGAACCTGCATCTTGGAGGAGTAAATGCTGAAATTTTTCTATAAATTTCAATTAAAAAAAGTGCAAAATACTTCATAAAGCTACTCTTTACAATAGCCAGCGCTTTTTAATGTATCAAAAATTTTTTGTTCAATAAAACTATATTTTTGAAATTTAATACTTGATTTTAACACAAAAATAATATCCAAGCCGTCAACCAACTTGTTTTTCCCAGTTCTGAAAATTTCTCTTATTCTTCTTTTAGCTTTATTCCTTTCAACAGCAATCCCTACTTTTTTCGAAGTAACAAGTCCTAACCTTTTTATAGGTTTGCCGTCTTTTCTGTTAAAGATAAAAATATTTGCAAACCCGACGGATAAACGAACACCATGTTCAAAAATTTTTTTAAAATCGCTGTTTTTATGTAACCTTTCGTTGTAAGAAAAAGAAGAACCGGAACTTCCGTAAAACATTTTATGCCGATAAAGATTCTCTGCCTTTTCTTCTTCTTGCACTTATAACTTTTCTTCCGCCAACCGTAGCCATTCTTGCCCTAAAACCTATTTTCTTTTTTCTTCTTTCTTTGTTTGGTTGAAATGTTCTTTTTGTCATTTTTTCGTTTCCTCATTATAAAATTTCCAATATATAAAGCAAACCGACAAACTTTTATACCTCAAAATAACAGTTATTACTATACATCTGTCGGTAAAAAGTGTTTAAGTTATGCCAATTTATAAGGATTTATTATACTTAAATTAAATTAAGTAGTCAACATAAAATTTTTAGCTTAGAGCATATAGCTGAAAGCTGAGAGTTTAAATGACGAAGACAACACAAATTGTCTCGCATTCGCTCGGCAATAATATCTTAAAAATATCTCAAAACCAAACTAAAAATCGCTTTGTGATTTTTTAATATTTTTCAGGAACTTCATCCAAAATAACGGCTTTATCTTTATCTTCGGGAATCGGAGTTCCGCTGATTTTATTTTTTACCCAATCACCTATGGAATCAACTATAATGTAAGTAACGGGTGTCATAAGCAATGTAACAAGTAACGATAACAATTGACCGCCTACAATAACTATTGCCAAACTTCTTCTTGTATCTGCCCCTTCACCGTTGGATATCATCATAGGTATCATGGAAACTATAAGTGTTAAAGTTGTCATTAAAATAGGTCTGAGTCTTACTTTATTTGCTTCAAGTATTGCATTGGTTCTGCCGTAACCTCTTGCCCTTAACTGGTTTGTATAATCCGTTTGTAAAATAGCATTCTTACTTACAACACCTACCAACATAAACATACCGAGTAAACTGAATATATTTAATGTTTGCCCCGTTACCATCAATGCAAACAATGCAAAAGGAATTGTCAACGGCAAACTTACAATAATAGCAATAGGATGTGTAAACCTTTCCATTAACGAACAAAGAATTATATACTTAAACACAAATGCCAAAACAAAAGCCAATAAGAACGATACAAACATTTTTCCCATTTCTTTTGCCTGACCGCTTTTTGCAACGGTATAACCTATATCAGCATTTAAAGAATAAAAAGCTTGTTCCATTATATTCATTGCACTTCTTGTATCAAGTCCGTTCAAGTTTGCTTCCACCCTAACTTCTCTTTGTCTTGCTTTCCTGTTAATTTGGCTGGGACCGAAACCTTCTTCTATATCGGCAATACTGTCAAGACGTATAACAGTATTTTTATCGTCAATATTTGCAGGTATCATAAGTGCCGAAATAGCTTCCTTCGTATTTCTGAATTCTTCGGCAACCCTAACCCTTACCTCATACAGTTCATCACCCTCTTTATACTTTGTAATATCATCTTCACCGCCGACCATTGTTCTTAAAGCTGCAGCAACGGCGGTAACATTAACACCCAAATTATTTGCTTTATCTCTGTTAATTATTACTCTGTATTCGGGTTTTGCCATATCAACCGATAAATCCACATCTCTAAACCTTGAATCCTGCGAAAGTTTTGCTACCGTTGCATTTGCATAATCCATCAATTTATTCAAGTCGGGACCCAATAAACTGAGCTGTACCTCTTTACCGGAAGACGGGCCGTCACTTTTAACAATAACCGAAGTTTTAAGCCCGTCATATTTTGTCAACATTTCTCTTATATTTTTTATATATTTTGCCGTTTTTATTTTTTCTCTTTTATTTCTTTCTTCCAATTCTATTTCCAAATAACCTTTATTTGTAGGTGTGGAATTAGAAAAAGAACTTAAACCGTCTCCGCCTTTACCCGTAACGGTTAAAATACTTTTTATGTAAGGCAATCTTCTTATATCGTTTTCAATTTGAGCTAAAATTTCTTTCATATCGGTATAACTTGTTCCTTCTTCGGCTTTAACCTGAACTTGAATTTTACCGGAATCTTCCTGAGGGAAAAATTCACCGCCCATATTTTTTATCATCGGAGCAATTGCAAATATACACAAAAATGCAAGTATTACCATTATAATTTTATGATGTATTGACCAATTTAAAACAGGTATATACATTTTAACCAAAGAATTATTTACATTTGTAACTATTTTATCAAGTTTATTTTCTCCGTTTGTTTTTTTCAACATTTTTGCACATAACATAGGTGTTAATGTTAATGCAACAACACCTGAAAGTGCAATCGCAAAAACTACCGTCCAACCGTAACTGCTTAAAACTCTTCCTACCATACCGCCCATATATGCCAAAGGTAAAAATATAACAAGAATAGAAAGTGTTGTTGCAACAACGGTTGCCGTAATTTCTTTTGCACCGTCAACGGCTGCCTGAACAGGAGATTTATCATATTTTTCCATGTGCCTGTAAATATTTTCAAGCATAACAATTGCATCGTCAATAACAATACCCACGGCAACGGTTAAACCGAGTAATGTAATATTATTTAAAGTAAAACCGTTCATGTTCATAAATATAAACGAACCCACTACCGATATAGGAATAGCAAGGAAAGATATAAAAGTAGACCTTAAAGAGCCCATAAACACCAATACCATTATACCTGCCAAAAATGCTCCTAAGAAAAGATGTTCCAAAACTGTATTAACCGAAGCTCTGATGGAACCGCTTTGGTCCGACATAATTGTAATTTTCATATCCGGCGGAAGTGTTTTTTCTATCATTTTAATTTTTTCTTTAACACCGTCGATAACCTGTAAAGTATTTGAGCCGCTTTGTTTTTTTATTTCCAAAGTTACACAGCGAACACCGTCCAAAGTTGTGCTTTGTTGTTCGTATTCTCCGCTGTCTTCAACCGTTGCAACATCGGAAAGTTTTATGGGAACTCCGTTTTTGTTTTTTACAAATATGTTTTTAAAATCTTCAACCGAAGGTATTCTCCCCAAAATTCTTAAACTGTAGGAATTATGGTTTTGCTCAACTTTTCCTCCCGGAATTTCAAAATTTTGTTGTGCAAGTGCGGATGTAACATCGGTTATCGGAATTTGTAACGAATAAAGTTTTAAAGGGTTTATCGTAACATGAATTTCTCTTTCTCTGCCGCCTACAATACTGACAGAACCTACGCCGGAAGTATTTTCTACAACTTCCTTAACTTTCTTTTTGGCAAGTTCGGTAAGTTCTATAATATCTCTGTTACCGGTAACGACAACATTTAAAACGGCTGAAGCATCCATATCAAGCTTTAAAACTACGGGGGATTTTGTTCCGTCCGGAAATTTGGATTTAACCTGTTCTGTTTTATCTCTCACTTCCTGAATACCGATATCGGCATTTTTATCCATTTCAAATTTAACAAATACAATGGAAACACCTTCCATATTATATGCAGAAATTTCATCAACACCGGAAATTTCGTTAACGGCTTCTTCTATGTATTTTGTTACGGAAGTTTCAACTTCTTCCGGGCTTGCACCTGGCAATACCGTTTGAACAAGTGTTGCCGGAATATCCATACTGGGATATAAACTTACACCCATTTTCAAATATCCCATAAGCCCTAAAAACATCAATGAAACACTTACCATTATGGTAAGAACCGGTCTGTGTATAAAAAATGCGGCCAAACCGCTATGTTTTTTTTCTGTTTTATTTTCCATATTTGTTTAGCTCCCTACTTTTGTATCTCTATCTTACTGCCGTCTTTAATACCGTAAACAAATTCCAAAACTTCATCACCTTCGTTAAGTCCGGAAATTTCCCAATTATTATTATTCTTAAATTTAACTTCTATATCTTTTCTGACGGCGGTTGTTTTATCATCGGAAGGGACCAATACATAATTTTTACCGTCCTGGTCTTCATAAATATTTTTCTTGGACAAAGATAAAACATTTTTAACTTCTTTTAAAGAAATATCTACCCTTGCAAACATACCGGCTTTCAACAATCCCTTAGGATTATTTGTTCTAAATTCAACGGCAACACTTCTGCTTAAAGAATCAACTACCGGGCTTATAACATCAAGTGTTGCTTCAAATTTTTGGTCAGGGAAAGCTTCAACGGTTAATACGGCTTTTTGTCCTCTGTAAATTTCCCCTACATATCTTTCCGGAACATCAACTTTTATTCTAAGCACGGATTGATTAACAACTAAAGCAACAGGTGTTGCGGTAGTAACATTTTCTCCGGGATCAAGAAAAATTTTAGCAACAACACCGCTTAATGTTGAAGGAACTATAACAGGTTCGTATTGAGCACCTACTTCATCCCTTTCAATTAAAGATACTGTTTGATCTTTTTGGACTCTATCGCCTTCTCTCAATAAATTTCTTTTTAATTTACCGCTGACTCTCGGAAACAAAGTTGCCTCTTCCAAAGCTTTTATACTGCCGGAAGCAATTAATTGATGTTTCAAATCTCTTTTTTGAACGGTTTCGGTTTTAACAACAAAAACATTTTTTGAAACATCTTCTAAAATTTTAGAAGAATCTTTCTTAAAAATAAAAATACCGCAAACGACAACAACTACACATATAATAATTAACCAAACCGCAACACTACCCCTATTAAAATTTTTTTGTTCATTCAATTTATTACTCATAATCTTTTGTCTCCCTTCCAACAGAAAAATTTAATTCCGACAAAGCCATGTGTGCATCATGTATAGCTTGCACGAACGATAATTCGGAAGTATTCAAATCCGATATGGCATCATTTAATTCCAATTGACTTATCAGTCCGTTTCTATATCTTAACATTTTTGAATTCAAATTTTCTTGTGCTTGTGCAACAACGCCTTTGGTCGATTCAATTCTTTTTTTTGCTTCTTCCAAATTCAGCCATGCCGTTTTTACCTCTATTCTTACATTTTTCTTTTGGTTTTCATAACTTTCTTTTGCATCTTCATAATACAATTCTTTTTGTTTTACCTGTGAAGATATTGAAAAACCTCTGAATATCGGCAGACTTAAATTTAAGCCGACGTTTGCACCTAAATAGTAATGGTTTCCATCGGGAAGGCCTTCCTTTGTATATCCGAAATATCCGTAATTACCGTAAGCTGAAAGATTCGGATAATGGTCGGCTTTTGCTATTTTCCAATTTGCTTCGGCTATATCCATTGCAAGTTTTGATACAATAAGTTCCGGCCTTTTTTGATAAGCCATGTCATATAATGTTTGAAGATCCGGCAAATCCGGAAGCAATAAATCGTTTTCAACCCAAGTTAAAAACAACGGAGATTCGGGGTCTTTATTTAAAATTTGTCTTAAAGATAAAGTTGCAAGTTCCACATCTCTTTTTGCTAACAGAACCTGCGGAACAATATTATCAACCCTGACTTGCTGCGTTAAAATATCAAGATTACTCGATAAACCTTGTTTATACCTCGCTTTAGTTTCGGCAAGGTGTTGTTTGGCAACATCCAAATAAGTTTCCTGCACGTGAACCAAAGCGGATGCATAAATTATTTTGTAACAATAATTCACAACAGTTCTTGCAACAACAGATTTTACATGTTGTAACTTATAATTGCTGCTTTCTGCTTGCAGTTTTATATACTCTTTTGTGTTTGTTATTTTACCGCCCGTCCATAAAACCCAATTTGCTTTAAGTTGTGCGGTGTAAGTATTATTTACAATTGAAGTTTCAACCATTTTATCACTGGAATTTAATGATTTTGCCCTCAATAATGCTCTGTTATAATTTGCTTCAAAATCAATATAAGGATAATAGGAAGAATTTGCCTGACGCAATGCTTCTTCGGCAATTTCTTTTGATTTTGTAGCGGAATAAACCTGATAACTGTCTTTGAGTGCTATTTTAACAGCATCTCGTATTGTTATTTTTGTTCCCTCTTGCTGTTCCAATTCTTTAAACAATTTCACATTCAAATCGTTTTTACCGTAACCTGCAGCCGATGCCGCAAAGATATTTACGGTAAAAAGTAATGTTATTAATAAACATACAACCTTTTTCATATTTACTCCCATCCTCTAATCTTCTGCATTTTTATAGTCTATCGCTTTTAAAATTGCCGTTACAATATTTTCGGGCTTTAAGTTTATCAATTTTACGGGTGCAAAAACAATATGATTTAAACATGCTTCAAACAAATAACAGGCAATTTCAAAATTTTCACGTTTTATATTTTTATTTTTAATTTCTTTTTCAAAGATATATTTTATTGTTTTTTCGTTTTCTTCTTTTAACGACTTGAATTTTTTATCAAGAGCAGGAACACCCTTTATATAATCCGTAACATGTAAAAAAAAACCCAACGATTTTTTTGCCTTTGCTTTATATGCATTTTTAAAAATATCTATTAAAATATCTTTTAACGAAATATTTTGTTCAATATATTTTTCTACTTTTTTCCTTTGATCATCTATAATAAATTTTATTATCGTATAACAAATTTCATCTTTACTTTTAAAATAATAATATAAAGAAGGTTTTGTTATATTACAGGCGGAAGCAATTTCCTGCATGGAAACATCTTTTACGGATTTTGTTCCTATTAAATTAAATGCTTCTTTTAAAATTTTATTTTTCATTTTATTCTCTGAAAAAACATATTTTGTCTACCAAACGGTAAGTAATATACAAAAGTTTACGAATTTTGTCAACAAGAAATTTGCTTCGCAAATTTAGCTTAGAGCTTAGAGCTAAGGGTTTAAATTTTAACGGCAACAACTGCAGGTTATAGGGTTATAGGGTGATAAGTTTATAAGTTTAAAAGACAAAAACTAAAAAACAACATATAAGCCCATAATCTAATAATATTATAATCTGAATTTACAAGACAAATTTTATCTGATAACGGCAACTTTTTTAATTACTTTATCACCGGAATTTTTAATCAGTATAATATAAATTCCCTGAGCAACATCATTACCGGATTTTGTTTTACAATTCCATTGCAAAAACCTTGTTCCGTTTCCGAATATTTGCGTATCATCGGATGAAAAAGAAATTATCATTTGCCCTGATATCGTATAAATATAAACATTTAATTTTTCGGATACCGAAGGCAAATTTGTTATTGTAATTTTACCTTTTCTTGCAGGATTGGGATAACAAACTACTTTCGACAAATCATACGTATAAACGGTTTTTTTACCGGTAAAAAACTTACAGT
>NZ_CACWEU010000120.1:0-14918 GCF_902760015.1 Candidatus Ruminimicrobium bovinum | reverse complement strand
CTAAAATTGAACCTTGGCTTCCACCCAAACAAAAAAAGAATTTTTACTTAAAAAAATTTAACGAAAATATTTAGAATATATGAAACTTAATCGTTCTACAAAATTATCAATAAATACTGCAGTTTCTTTAACGAATCAATTAGTAATAATTATTTGTGGCTTTATTTTACCAAGAATGTTTTTAGTTTCTTATGGTTCTGCAGTTAATGGATTACAAGCAAGTATTGCACAATTTTTAGGTTTTATTGCTTTGTGTGATCTTGGTGTAGGTGCTGTTGTAAAATCCACTTTATATAAACCTCTTGCACAAAAAAAGGAAGAAGAAATAAATAAAATATTTTGTTCTTCCGAAAGATTTTTTCGTAAATTAGGGTTAATATTACTGGTTTATACAACCGTACTAATATTTTTGTATCCGTTTTTAGCAAAAAATGAATTTAGTTCTTTATATACTGCAAGTTTAATTGTAATTATCTCTATTAGTTTATTTGCTCAATATTTTTTTGGTATGACTTATCGTTTATTATTAAGTGCAGATCAATTGGATTTTATTCCATTAGGATTACATGTAATTGCACTTATTTTAAATACAACTATTTGTGTAATATTAATGAAGAATGGTTTTGGTATTCATTTAGTTAAATTTGTTTCTTCAATTATTTTTATTGCACAACCTATTTGTTTGGCTATATATGTTCATAAACATTATAAAATAAACCATAAATTAAAACTTATAACAGAACCAATTAAACAAAAATGGAATGGATTAGCCCAGCATTTATCAGCTTTTATTTTGTTTGGCACTCCAATTGCAATTTTAACGATATTTACTTCTTTAAAAGAAGTTTCTGTTTATACTATTTATAATTTAGTAACTAATGGGATTAAACAATTTATTACGGCATTAACGGCAGGAATTCAGGCAACTTTTGGGAATATGTTGGCAAAGAATGAAATAATAAATTTAAATAAAGCATTTACAAAGTTTGAATGGATTATGCATACTTTAACTACTTTGCTGTTTGGGCTTACCGGTATATTAATTGTTCCGTTTGTAAAAGTTTATACAAGTGGAATAACGGATATTAATTATATAGTTCCTGCTTTTGCATATTTATTTACAATAGCTTTTTCTTTACATTCTATTCGTTTACCATACAATACAATAATTCTTGCTGCAGGACATTATAAACAAACACAAACAAGTGCAATTATAGAAATGGGCATTTGTTTAATTTTATCTATAGTGTTAGTTTCCAATTATGGGCTCATTGGTGTCGCCATCGGAATATTAACAGCACTTGCATATAGAACAATTTATTTTGCTTGGTATTTATCTAAAAATATTATGAACAGAAATATAAAAATTTTTATTAAACATATTTTTGTAGATACTCTAATTATATTGTTAATGCTTATAACAGGATATTTTCAAATGAAAGAAGTTTCATATTTTGCTTGGTTTGTTTTAGCTTTAAAAACAAGTTCTGTATGTATTGTGATAAGTTTTGTTATCAATTTTATATTTTATCGTTCTGAAATGTTATCCGTATTTCAATGGATAAGTAATAAATATTTCTCAAAACTTCCGATGAGAAAAAACTAACCACAACACTCCTCAACGAAAAACCTTCAATTGTCAAAGTTTTTAAAAAACTCATCAAGAAAATTTTTAAGTGGTAGATTTTTGAATAGCAACCCTCCCTTGAATTTTGGTAAAATATTAAAAATTATTTTATTTATGAAGAAAATTAAAATTACTCGAAACAAAAAATGAAAATTAAAAAATTATTAAATTCAAAAGGAATACAAAAAAAATGAAATTGGTGTTTTGGAAGAAAGTAATGATAAACAAGAAATGCAAATTGTTAATTCTTTGAGAAATAGTTATGTATCCAAAATTTTGTTATATTAAGAAATATAAAATATCACCCACGGGAAGTTCTATATTATTAAATCCTCAACTTGCAAACGATTATATAGCAGAAAAGAGAGATGCTTTATCATTCGCAAAAAATGAAGAGAATCTTTTAAAAGTGAAACTTAATATTTTAAGAGATTTTGAACAAATTTATGAATACGATAAGCTTTACTCACAGTTGCCTGAACCATTTGGAACATTTAATAGCGAAGAAGATAAAAGAGTTTTTTTAGAAAGACATCTTCTTATTAACGATTTTCATTTGTATTTAGGAAATATTTGTTTAAATTATCATGAAGATTTATTAGATATGAAACATTATTTTCCTTTAATGAGAAATTTTGAAAATATTACAGACTATGAAAGTTTATATAATAATGTTATTGAGGATTATGCAAGAGCTTTAAAAAATGCACCTGCACCTCCTTTTCTTATTTTGCCGAAGTCTCACAATATACCTAAAAATATCAAATTTGTGATTCAAGAAGGCAAAATCATTTCGAAAGATTATTCATATCAAAATTCATTAAATAGTGTACGTAGTTTACCTCATGCATATTCAGCAACTTTTATATTACCTGCATTAATTGAAAATTCTTTGATATCAAATATTGATATTGTTATTCAATTTTTATTTTATAAGTCCATTCAAAACTTAAAAAATGGAGGGAAAAATATTTCTATTGAAGAAGAAAGATTATGTATGGCTTTTGAAGAGGCAATAAAATTTAATAATATCGTTATGGAAAATATTCCTAAAGAACAGATATATGAAAACATGTGGAATATCGGTTGTAAAAGAGGTTTTTTTAATGAAAAGCAAAAAGAATTGCATTCAATATTTTTACACAAATTAGGCAAGAATAAACCTATTACATTGGGATGGTTGTTAAATTCTGAATATATTAAGGAGATAATTCGTCCTGAATATTTAACTTTAATGTTAAACTTATTTGGTACAAAAAGAATAAATATTAGAAATTCAATTATGCATGGATATTCAGCAAATTTTAATTATCTATCTATTGGTTTTGCGGCTGTAATGCTTCAGCTTTTTTGGGATATTATAGACAGAAATGTTTTTAAAGAAAAAATCAAAATATAAATAAACTCTTAAAAAAATATCAATTAAAAATATTTGTATATATTAGGAAAAGCAAATATGTCGTCTAAAGATAATACTTATAAAATACCTATAATTAAAAAAGGAAAGGATATCGGGAGATTTGTTCTGTCAAAAAAAACTGATGGAAAATACGATATAAAAATAGATTTTTTTAAATTTTCATATAAAGTTCAATTGTATAAGCTTTTTTCTAATTTTCCAACGATATACACAATATCTAAAAATATATCTACGGATATTAGTTACCATCCAGGCATAAATAATAAACCTATTACTATTCATGTAAAGAATAAAAATGCAAAGTCAGGAGAACAAAAATATATAACAATCGGCAAAGAAAATATTGTGGCTCCAAGTATCAATAAAGATTTTCCAATCCCTATTTTTAAATTAGAAATTCCGGATTCAATTGTCTCCGAGGCTGAAGAATATATTCCAAATGGTCGACACAAAGATGTAATTGATATTGGTAACAATGATGTTTTAGAAGTTTTTATTACTGCTAATCATGAAGATAATATTGCTTGGTTTAATAAGCATGAAATTTTAAATTTTATGTTTTTAATGTTGCCTTTTGAATTTTTTTTATCTGGAGATCCCGGATTAAATGATGGGAAAAACTCTAATTTCATTCCAAAAGGTTCAGAACATAGAGGTGCATGGTTGCCTGTAGAAGATATTCTTATAATTACTAATTTTTTTCCTACTAAAGCTGTAAATTCTGCAAAAGAAATTACGATTTCTTTTATTGAGAATGGTTTATATGAAGATTTTTTATTTAATACAAAAGTTTTTTATCCGTCAAAAGAAAATCCAAAAGATGGTGTTATTGAGCCAATTGTTAAACAAGAAATGAATAATAAATTATTGTCTAATGATGAAAAGATGGAACTTAAAAAGCATTATTATGAATCTCGTATAAAAATAGATAATAAAGCTAAAGAGTTTAAATAAAAATTTCAAATAGTAAACCTCCCTTGAATTTTGGTAAAATAAAAAATATATTTTTTACATTTTATAAGGTTAAATAATTATGAATTTTTTATATCGATATCGTTCAATAGATAAATTATTTAAATATAAAGAACTCGATACTCTTTCAATATATTTTTCTAAACTTGATGAATTAAACGACCAAATGGAAGATTATATAAATATTGTTTGGCAAGGAGATGAAATAGCTTTTCAAGGTTTAATAAAACATTATTTATATGTGTTATTAATTTTATATTCTGAGGCAAGTGTGCATGGAATGGAAGAGAAAATAAATGTTAAACAATTACCAATTTTTTTACCGACAAATATTTTTAATCTTCCTATAATGACAACGGTTTTTAAATCAATTTATTATGAATTTTTTAGTCCACAATTTATTGCTGATATTCCCAAAAAATTAGCACAATCGAATAAAAAATTTACAATAGATGAAATGGCATTGATTTTAAAAAGTATACATCTTTATGCATATTTAGTAATAAGTACAGAAATGCAAAAGGCTGTATATGGTAAAAAACTTCTTGAGAATAAAGAGTATAATAAAATTTATAATGAAGTGAAAAATTGGAAAGAATATTCTGAAATTACAAATTTATTGGTTAGTTGCTCATATTCTGAAGAAGAAGTTTTAAATAAAATTAATCAATTTAACTATCAATATGAGTTTGTTAAAACTGATAGTAACAATATGAATAAAGATATTGCCACTTATAACACAGATATTTTGGTTTTTGAGTTCCCTGATTTATACATAAAAGATATCAAAAGATTGTTATATAATAATCTTTGTGTTGCCTGTTTTTCTGCAACATTCCGTAATGAACCTATGTGGGCACATTATGCAAATAATGAAAATGGTATTTGTTTGAAATATAAAATAAAAAAACATGATAATTCAAACTATATTGATTTAAATTATCCTTCAGGTTTACAAATCTATACAAAAAGGAAAAAAATAATAAGAACTTTAAAAAAATGTGAATTAAATAAAGTTATATACTCAAAAAATTATCCAGAGATTGATTTTTTTACTTCGTTAGGTTATTCTCAAAAAGATAGCTTAGGCGATTTTTGGTTTTCTAATTATGATAAAACAAAATTCAGTTCCTGTCTGCAAAATTATAACAATAAAGAATGGTACAGTAATTATCATAAGAATGCTAAAAAATATATTTGTACAAAGTCAAAAAAGTGGAAGTATGAACAAGAATATAGAATTTTTGAAAGGGAAGCAATTTTTAATGGCTATGAAAAAAGTCAAAGTAGAATTGCACAATATAAATTTGATGATCTTGATTCAATTATTTTTGGAAGAAAGGTATCTATAGAAGATAAGAAAAAAGTTATAAAGATAATAAATAGACATTGTACAAAAAACAATATAAGTAATTTTAAATTTTATGATCTATACTATTCTACAATATCTAAACGATTGGAATTAAAAAGTGTAATATTAAAAAAATAATTCTTCTGGTATTGGCATAATTCCTTGTCTTATTATGTAATTAGCTGTTTTTTGTTGAATCCTTGTTAAATAAGGAGAAACAATTCTTCCAATACGTTTATCTTTTATTGAATCGAATTGTTTGACTTCAATTTTGTTTATTTTAAAATTAATTATTTTATTTTCTATTACATATGGAAAAAGAATAGTATCTTTATTTTCTAACAATGCACCATATTTAAATAAGAAATTATTATTTATACATTTTTGTATTTCTTTATTTATTTGTTCATAATTGCAATCTTTATCTATTAATACTGGTTCGTTGTTTCCTAAAATAATTTTTAGTTGGTCATTTTCTTTTTTTAAATTGATATAATTTTTTATAACTTTTTCATCACTAACAGCTTTTCCTTTTATACAATATAAGTTAGGATTAAAACTTCCTGAAGTATCTTTTCTTGAAATATCGCATTGTGCTCTTAAGTTAAGAAAATATTCTCCATTTTTTTTGAAGATATCTCCGGTATAAGGAATATCTGGTTTATTATTTTCAGTATATTCAATAAAAGCATCATGCTTGAGAATTGTAAAAATTTCTTTAATATTTTTAGAGTTTTTTTGGATGCTTATATAATTTTCATCAAATTTATAAGAATGAAATCTATTGTAGAAATTTTTAGTAATAAAATCTCCAAGGTCATTATGTGTATTTAAACTACTAGTATCATCTGACAAAACCTTCCAAAGTATTGATACCCAGTCAGCTTTACAATTGTATAATTCTAAAAACATTTTATTTCTATTTCTAACAGCAATTTTATCCCATTCCTTTACAATATATGCTACATTATTACATTTTAACCAATTATCAATTTCTGTATATAAATGTTCTCCAATTAAATAGTCCTTTGCTTTTATAAAAATTCTCTTATCAATATGGCTTCCTAAATGTGCATCTGATATTTCTCTTTTTATAGAATCAATTACTTGATCCGTAAAAATAAATATAGGAACAAATATTTTTCCTAGTGTTTCAGTTAAAAAGTTGATTAGTTCTATTTTCTTTTCCTTGTTTGGTTCTGATTTATCCATGGCTCTTTTTAGAAATCTTCTTTCTTCAACAGTCATATCATTATCATCTATTACATTATCGATATTATTAAAATCCCAATCTAAAATAATTACGGAAGCATATGACAAAGATTCTATTATGTTAATGTTTGGTATATCGGTATAAGTAACTACAGGGAAATTATCTTTCCTTAATTGTTCCACTATGCTTTTTATTGAGGAATTGCCGGTATTTACTTGATCATCTATTACAACAATAATACCTTTAAGTAAATCTTTTATATTCACAGATGTTACTCCTTTTTTTGAAAAACTGATACAAGAGTTAAGCCATTTAAAAAATTTTTTAGTAACTTTTTTATGCTCACAAAGTTTTTCCA
This sequence comes from Candidatus Ruminimicrobium bovinum, assembly GCF_902760015.1. Lineage (NCBI taxonomy): Bacteria > Pseudomonadati > Elusimicrobiota > Endomicrobiia > Endomicrobiales > Endomicrobiaceae > Candidatus Ruminimicrobium > Candidatus Ruminimicrobium bovinum. Next base: position 7,977 of record NZ_CACWEU010000120.1, on the reverse strand, counting down.
TCTTTTGAAAAATCTAATACAAAATTTGCTCCATCTAAAATCGATTCTTGCTTAGTTTCTGCTAACCTAATGCTATAATCATAACGTTCTAATAGTTGCTTTGCAATATATAGTCCTAATCCTCTACCCTCATCCCCTTTTGTTGAAAAGAAAGGTTCAAAAATATAATTTTTAATTTCATCTTTAATACCATAACCGGAATCAGCAAATATTAATTTTTTACTGTCTCCATCAATTTCAATATCTATTTTTCTTGTACCTTCTTTATCTTTTAACCAAAAAATAGCATTATCAAATAAGTTTATAAATGTCTGAAATAAAACTGCATCACGAGTCCAAGCTAAGAGAATATTATTTGATGATGAATAAATGTTAACAGATATTTTGTTTTCCAGTAATGTTTTTTTATACATTTGATAAATTTTATCTACTATCTTTTTTACGTTTACATCTTTTGCTCTGTACTTTGTTGAGGGGAACAGAATTTGAACATCTTTCATAGTGTCTTTTATAAAACCAACATTTGTAATAAGTTCTGTGAGTGAATTTTTAAGAGTGTTTATTTCAATATTGGCATTCTTTTTTATGTCTTTATATAAATCTGAAAGTGTCTTATAAACTTCAGCTAATACTAACATGATATCATGAGATGCTGTTTCAACAGAAAGACCAACGGCTGCCAAATCTTCAACTTGTTCAATTCTTCTGTTTAAAATTTGTTTTTCTTTTTTATATGCATTTGAACAAGAATTTATAAGTTTTGTTATTTCTTTATCATTCTTAAAACGTTCTTCTAATTTTTTTAAAAATATTTCTGGACGTTCTTCTTTTATAAGTTTTTCTTCTTTAATTCTATTTTTATCTATAAGATACTTTTGAAAATCATTTGCACGAATATATCTCAATATACATTGAAGTATAGAAATAAATTCATTTAATGCTATTCCATCATCAATTAAACCTTCTCTATTAGTTTTGTCTTTTAAATTTTTATTTTTCTCATCAGTTATATATACACAACCAACGACTTGTTCATTGCTTACAAATTCTGCTGCTCTTATAGTTCCTCTTAACATATCAATTTTTAACCAATCGTCATCAACGTCTCCATAAGGGAGAACTCTTACATTATCTCTATATAAATAAATACGATGAGGTTTTATATCATCTTTTTCATCTTTAGAAAGAAAATATTTTGTGTTTTCATCAGCGTTAAAATCAAAAATATATAATTCAAATTCAAAATTTCCACATTTAGTTATATTTTTTTCTGACAGATTTTTTCTGAAATAAGATAAACTATTAAATAATGGATCCTTAAAAGATAACTCCTTATGATGACTATTTATCTCATACGATATAATTTGCTTTTGTTCATCATAATAACCTTTTTCTATTCTAAAAACAGGTTTTCTTTCAAGTAATCCTCTTAATCTTTCAATATATTCTTCATTTATAGTCATTTTATTGTCATCTTGATAAAACTTAACATCAAAATCAAAATCTTTTAGTGGTCTAAATATAGGAAGCATTTTACCTATTTCTTTTTGAACTTTCTCTATTTTCTCTTTAGACCAATCATTTTTTAAATTAGAAATCTCAATTATTGTACCAAAAGGATCTAAATTTAATTTATTAATACCAAAATTAATAGTCTTGTTATTTAAAAAGTTTTCAACTTTTTTTTGTTCGTAGTTTATTTCTAAATCATCTAAGTATAGTTCTTTTTCAACATTGTTTTCTGTTAAAAAATTAGAATCATATTTAGAAAAATCATATGTCAAAATATTTTCATAATTGTCTAACTCTGTTTTTGTTGATATTTTAATTTTTGAACCTAATTTGAATATTGCGAATCGTCCAATTCCTTTTTCTCCTTGCAAAATTCTTCCTTTAAGTGTTTTTCCTATTTTATTCTTTTGTTTCAATTTTGTAGGAGTTGCAGGATTAAGCCATGCTTTTTCTATAATATCTTGATTCATTCCTGTACCATTATCTTGAATGATAATTTTTGAATTTTTATTTATAGAAAAATCTTTATTAAAATTACAAAAGCTAACTTTCACCCATGATGCATCAGCATCATATGAGTTTTTTATTAGTTCAGAAAGAGCAATAATTTCATTTTTAATAAGTTGTTCACCGAGCATAGTTATCAAACGAGCATAAGGTCTTATTTTATATATTTTTTTTTGCATCTAAAATTTCCTCCCACTAATTAAAAACTCTTCATGATAAATTTCCCTTTTTGTTTTGTCTGATGTAAATTTGCCATTTTCATCTCTATAAGGAGTTAATAATTTATTCGAAATTTTTCGACGAGCGATTTTTAAATTTGTAAAGCCCTTTTCATGTAGTGTCATTAATAAATGTTTAGAGTTTTCTATTTTTATTCCTTTATATTCAGTATCTCCTATTACGAGGAAAATCATACCATTTTCATTTAATTTATGATAACACTTGTCGAGCGCAAGCTCCATATCCGTATAATATCTTGCTATTGATTTTAATTTTGCCTGATTTAGAACAGAAGAAAGATTTTCAATAATCGTTTTACCAATTTCGTTAATTTCTATATTTTCTAAATCAAAATATTTGCTGTTATAAATGCTTCCTACACTTCCTTCTCTGAGAGCTTTATAATCATTAGTATAATTAAGCCACAAAGACGAAAGCTGATGTAAATCAGCATACTCATAAGATGTAACATATGGGGGGCTTGTAACTATTAAATCTATATTTGGAATATTATCTATTGTTAAAAAATTATCGTTTTTAATAATTGTTTCTTTTTTGAATTTTTGTTTGTTTTCTCCTACAGCTTTTTTAAAATAGTTATATTGTTTTTTAAAAATTTCAATAACATTTATTTCTTGTTTATACGGATCAATTTGTGGCTTTATAGATTTGTTTAACCAACGGGAGCAAGATTTTAGAATTGATGAAAATATACACAAAAAAGCATCTTGATATTTTCCTGTTGGAATAAAGTTTTTTATGCATCTTTTTATTTTATATAACTCATTAAATGTATTTTGAGAAAACCAATATTTTAAACGTTCATTAGCGTTTTCGTATAAAAATGTTGGTAGTATTTCTAAAGTATAATGGTCTAGTATTACATTATAATATCTTTCTAAAATCTTAATATTATAATTTTTACTTTTTACCTTAGAAATTAAAGTAGCTACTGGATTTATATCGCATCCCCAAAAATCATAATTGTGTAGTTGCGCTTCCAAACTAACGGTTCCACAACCACAAAAAATATCTGCCACTTTACTTATTGTTACTCCCTCAGTTGTTGCATATTCAAATACTTTTGATGCAATGAATGATGGAAATTTTGCTGGATATGCATGTATGTTATGCATTTTTAATTCTTTGTTTGATGCATAATTCCAAGAATTGTCTACAGGAATTCTCAATGTTCTATGAATGTTGTTTGGCGTTATTTCTAACATAATTATAAATTTATTCAAAATTATGAAATTTTAAAACCAATTAATATTATATCAAAAATAAATTTTTTTTAATTGTATTTTTTTTAATTTATAAAAATCTATTTGTTAGCATTGTTATAATTGTTGATTTTTGATAAATTTATATTAATTGTTAAAAATATTACAACTCTTTTCCAATATTGCTAATTCAAACAACCGGTCACAAATTGTGACCACATCAATGACTAGATCTCGCATCAGGTACGGAATGACAAACTATTACACCATTCAGCTATTCAACTCTTCAACCTTTCAACGAATTCAAAAATAGTGGTTGAGGAGGAATGTTTTATTTTTTATTGACAATCTATACTTTTTTAATTATACTAATAGTGTCAGGTGAGTGAACTTTGATTTAGGTCTAACGACCTTTAAGCTCACCTGAATTTTTTTCTTCTAAAACATCATATAAATGAACGGTTTGTGGCTTTTCTTCACTTTCTCCTATGTATTGTTCTGTGTTTAAAATAATTTTATATTTAAAAATGTAAAAATTTCGTTGACTTTTATATGTTGTATGTAATATAATATAAATGTCAGGTAAGTGAACTAATATCAGTTTAGTGACTGATAAGCTTACCTGATTCTTTTATTTCAAAAACATCATATAAGTGAACAGTTTGTGGCTTTTCTTCACTCTCACCTATATATTGTTCTGTGTTTAAAATAATTCTATATTTATTTATTCCTATCTTTAAATTTGTGATAAAATAATGATATTTTATTATTTCCGGCTTATCATTCTTTTTTTTATTGAGTTGTGAGCTTTGGTATTTAGAATTATTTATTAATTCTTCCAAACCTATAATATATTTATTATGTCTTTTTACATCAGATTTGTTCATGCTTTTTCGTTTACTGCTTTTTACAATATGTTCTCTTTTTTTTCTATTACCAATAATATCAATAAACCAATCGGGGGATAATGTTGCAAACTTAACAGCTTCATCTACTAATTTCTTTACATAAGTTCTTACTTCTTGAAGAGTTGGGGCTTTTTGGAATTTATTTGTCCAATCCAATACTTGCGGTTCGGTAGTTTTGTATGTGGAAATTTCTTCATTAAAATTTAATAATATTTCCGTGTTTTCTTTTTGAAATTGTTTGAAAATATATTCGCTTTCTTCTTCTGTTAAAATTATATTTTTTTCTTTGGCAAAATTTTTAATAAAACTTGTTGTTATTTCAAAATAAGGGATATATAATACTGATATTTCTTTTTTGATTTGTTCTAAATTTTGTGTGTTCATTTTATTTTGTTGTTTGTTAAATATTTTTTGTTATTATACCATAATTAAAACTATGCCACAGAATTTGATTGTGTTGAATTCTACAAAAATCAATAAAGAATTAGAATGACTTCCTAAAAGTTTTATTTTTTGTTGACTTTTGAAATCTTTTGAGCTATAATTAGCTTAGAGATTGGTAGGCGTCCCAACTTAGTGTGGGCCTGGATAGAGTCTATCAATCTCTTTTTTATTTCAACTTCATGTAGGTATAAACCTTGCCTTACAGAGTTTCTTTTTATTACAACTTCTTGAATGAATCTTTTTGTCCTTATTTTTATCGGTGCTATTATTACGAAAGTAGTCCATCCTCTATTTTTCCAATTTTTTTCTCTGCTGAATATTTTTCCATACATTATTACTTCGGGAACGGCAATGAAAGCACTTGATTTTAGAAAACTTAATTTGTGTCCCATATCATCTTTAACACCGTTTAAATCCAGCGATACTTCGCCAAGTTTTTTATTTATTACTTTTCCGTCATATTTTTCTTTATAATATTTCGGAACTTTTACAGTAAGTTTTATTCCATCTTTTTGAAATTCTTTCCCGGTTAATATTTTTACAGGTTTGCCAAGTAATGCAAAGCCTATTGCTTGACGGACTTCTTTTGAACAGTGTTTTATATATTCTCTTATCTTCTTCGGAAGTTTTGAATAATAATTGATTCCTTTTTTCTTTAATTCATCTAAGTTTTTATAATTGCCAAAATATTTTTTTATTTCTGTTTTAGTTATTTCTTTTTTGAAACCATAGTGTTCAATTTCTTCTTTTGTTTCAATTTGTTTCGAGTGAAGTTTGTCATATTCTTTTTCTATTATTTCTAATATCTGTAAATAGATTTTATTCTCTCTTTTTGTCATTATTTCGTCCTCTAAATATTAATGAAGATTATTTTTATTATACCATAATTTAAAACTGTTCCACAGAATTTGATTGTGTTGAATTCTACAAAAATCAATAAAGAATTAGAATGACTTCCTGAAAGTTTTATTTTTTATTGACTTTTTTATTGGTGTATAAAAATGTTGATTTAAAATAAAGAAATATGGTTGTGTATTAATTTGTTTGTGTTTTGTTAGTAGCAAAAATTCCAGAAAAAATAATATTTATTTATATTAATTTATATATTTATTATATTCAAATAAATCTTAAATCATATATTTGATTTTTCCAGAAAAATATGCTATTATTTCTTGAGAAAAGGAGAGAGATATGATATCTGTAAAAGAAAAGATTTTAAGAAAGATAAGAGAACATAAGCAAGGGTGGGCTTTTTCTGCGATTGATTTTTTAAAAGACTTTAAACGAAGGGAAATTGATGAATCTTTATCATATTTGGTTGAAGATGGTGATATAAGAAGAGTAATACGAGGAATTTATGATTATCCTATGTATAGTTCTATTTTAAAAAGAAAAGTTGCACCTGATATAGAACAGGTTGCAAATGCTATTGCGAGAAAATTTGGATGGAATATATCTCCTGATGGGAATACTGCACTGAATTATTTAGGATTATCAACTCAATTGACATCAAAAAAGGTTTATTTGTCAGATGGTCCTAAAAGAAAATATATAATTGATAAAATTCCTTTAGAATTTAGGCACATTGCAAAAAAAGAATTGATAGGTTCCAAAAATACAAAGTTGGTCATTCATGCAATTCGTTCTGCCGGGAAAGAACAAATAAATGAAAAATTTATAAGTAGTTTGTCAAAAAAATTTTCTAAAACAGAATGGGAAAAAATAAAAGAAGAAGCTTGTACTTGTGCAGATTGGATTTATGACGTTATAAAGAAAGCAACAGAATGTTTGGAGAACAAATAATGAATAAAATTGCATTTACGGATAACAAACAACGATTAAGACTTTTTAATGAAGTAAGTAATATATTAAAAATCCTAAAATACCAACGATAAAAGCAGAAAGGACTTTTTGGGAAAAAGTCACTATTTTGCATCATGAACATCACAGACCTGAAAATTCTGTTACACCGGTGAGATACTCTCGACATTATTATGATGTATTTAAGATAGGACACAGTCATATAAAAGAAAAAGCTTTTTCTGATTTAGATTTATTAAAAGAAGTGGTATCTTTTAAGAGCAGATTTTATCCGAGAGGTTGGGCAAAGTATAATGAAGCGGTTCCTGGAACAATAAAGCTTGTTCCGGCAGAACATAATTTAAAAGTTTTATCGAACGATTATGATAATATGAAAGATATGATTTATGGTGAGATACCTTCGTGGGATGAAATACTCGATTATATTGCAGTTTTGGAAAGAGAAATAAATTCTATTCGAATTTAAACTTATATGCAAAGAACTTAACAAAACCGAAAGTTTAATTGTGCATGTTCAAGACAGAAAAGGACACGATTTAAGATATGCAATAGATCCAACAAAAATCAATAAAGAATTAGGATGGCTTTCCGAAACAAAATTTGCAGACGGTATCAAAAAAACAATTGGCTGGTATATAAACAATCAATCGTGGTGGCAACCCATAATAGACGGCGAATATAAAAATTATTACACAAAAATGTACGGAAAAACTGAAAATTAAAAAATTTGCAAAGCAAATTTTGGGTTATAGGTTTATATGGTTATAGGGTTATGGGGTTATAACTGCAACTGAGAGCTGAGGAGCTGAAAAGCTGAAAACGACAAATATTAACTGATAGATTTCACGTCCAACAACGCGTTACACTCGAAATGACAAATGAAAAAATTTATTGTGAAAAAATAAACGGGATGCGGTCTACACTATCCAGCAGTGGCGACATCCCGTGTACTACGGTAGTATTGTAATATATTTACCTTGAAGTTTGATTAAACAATAATTAAATTTTAAATTATTTTAATTCCCGTATTGATTATTTCTATAACAACAAATTCAACGGGTTGAAGGTTGGATAAATAATGGACCAAAAAAATATTTAAATTTTTTCACTCCAAATATGATATAATTTGTCGGTGGTTGAAAAATTTTGATTAATAAATTGAGTTGAATATGAAAAGTATTATATTGAAAAAAAACGAAGAAAAAAGAATAAAATCAGGACATCAATGGATTTTTTCAAATGAAATAAGTAATATTATAGATAAACCTAAAGCAGGCGATATTGTTGAGTGTTATGACAGTTCAAATAATTTTATAGGTTTAGGATTTTACAATCCGAATTCT
>NZ_CACWEU010000119.1:0-2745 GCF_902760015.1 Candidatus Ruminimicrobium bovinum | reverse complement strand
TTCGAAGAATAGAGGGAAGGAAGTATAGAGGTATAGAAAAGGAAATAATAAAAAGTCATTATTACGAGTGAAACGAAGTAATTAATGTTGTTTCCATACATCCATGCATCTATACATCCATACATCAAAATCACCGAAGGTGATTGTAAGGAGTTAAAATGTTAATATCAACAAGGGGCAGATATGCCATTAGAGTAATAATAGATTTGGCACAAAATTCCAACGGGGAATATATTCCAATGAAAGATGTTGCCAAAAGGCAGGAAATATCTTTAAAATATTTGGAAAAAATTTTACCGATACTTACAAAACATAAAATTATAGAAGGTGTTCACGGTAAGGGCGGAGGATATAAATTAGGTAAAAATATAAATAAATATAAGGTTATAGATATACTGAAACTTACCGAAGGTGACCTTGCTCCCGTTGCGTGCTTAAAAAAAGGGTCAGCACATTGCAAAAGAAAATCTCATTGCAAAACCGTATTTATGTGGAATAAATTTTATGATATCATAAACAAATTTTTCGGTTCAATAACAGTAGAAGATTTGGTAAATGATAATAAAGATTTACAATTCTTTTTCTAATAAATATATAAAAATAATTTAACTTTCTTAATAAGTTTGCAGAAATCCGTTATCTGTGTCATTTGCCGATGTAATCTGTGTTGTAAATTTTTTTGATTTTTTATATCAATTTATTGTATCATATCAAAGATAAAATATTACTTTTAAGGAGATATAAAAATGGCAAGAAAACCTCTTATGGCAGGAAACTGGAAAATGAACAAAACCATACCGGAAGCAGTTGCTATGGTAAAGGAATTAAAAGGCAAAATTGCGGATGTTAAAGATGTTGATGTTTTAATTTGTCCTACATTTACCGCAATTGCAGCTTTGGCAAACGAAGCTAAGGGCTCAAATATAAATATCGGTGCACAAGATATTTTCTGGGAAGCAAAAGGTGCTTTTACGGGAGAAATTGCTCCCAATATGTTGGTTGATGCAGGTTGCACTTATGTAATAATCGGTCATTCCGAAAGAAGACAATATTTCGGTGAAACAAACGAAACTGTAAACAAAAAAGTTAAAGCTGCTTTGGCAAACGGTTTAATCCCGGTAGTTTGTGTAGGGGAAACTTTAAAAGAAAGAGAAGATGATGTTACATTTAAAGTTATCGAATCACAAATAAGGGAAGGTTTAAAAGATTTATCAAAAGAAGATGCCGCAAAAATAGTTATAGCATACGAACCTGTTTGGGCAATAGGAACGGGAAAAACAGCAACTCCCGACCAAGCACAGGAAGTTCATGCATTTGCAAGAAAAGTTTACGGTGAAATGTATGGTGATGCTTGCCAACAGGTAAGAATTCTTTACGGAGGTTCCGTAAAACCGGATAACGTTAAAGAACTTATGAAAAAAGAAGATATCGACGGCGGCTTGGTAGGCGGAGCAAGTTTAAAAGCCGATTCTTTTGAAGCTTTAGTAAAATTTAACAACTAATAAATTGCAAAGTAATTTTGGTTATAGGTTTTTAGGTTATAGGGTTATAAGTTATTTTTTAGTTTTTGCTGCTCAACCTATAACCTCATAACCCTATCACCTTATAACCCATAAAAAAGGACTAAAAAAATGAATGAAAACAGAGCAAATAATCCAATATTAACAAATGTATCAAACAGACATATTCATTTATCAAAAGATGATATGGAAGTGTTATTCGGAAAAGGGCATACCTTAACAAAAACAAAAGATTTGGTTCAACCGGGTGAACATGCCTGTGATGAAACCGTTACCATACAAGGTCCCAAAAGAGCAATAGAAAAAGTAAGAGTTCTCGGTCCTTTAAGAAAACAAACTCAGGTAGAAATTTTTGTAACCGATGCCATAAGGTTAGGGGTAAAACCTTGCATAAGGTTATCAGGGGATTTGGCAGGTTCCGAACCCATAAAAGTTATAGGTCCTGCAGGTTCAATTGACTTAAAAGAAGGTTGTATAGTTGCAAAAAGGCATATTCATTTTACAACAAAAGATGCAGAGTTTTACGGTGTTAAACACGGTGATAAATTAAAATTAAAAACAGAAGGTGAAAGAGGGCTTGTTTTTGATAATGTCATCGCAAGGGTAAGTGATAAAATGGCACTTGAATGTCATTTGGATATGGAAGAAGCAAATGCCGCAGGTGTTAAAAACGGAGACAAACTTTTTATATTGTAACGGGAAAAATATATGAAAATAGCATTCGGCTGTGACCATGCCGGTATAAAAATAAAAGAACAAATTATAAAATTTGTCGAAAGTTTAGGTTGTCAGGTTATTGATTGCGGAACTTTCAGCGAACAAAGTTGCGATTATCCCGATTTTGCATTTAAAGTGGCCGATTTCGTTTCTAAAAAAACGGCAGATAAAGGTATTTTAATTTGCGGAACCGGTATAGGTATGAGTATTGCAGCAAATAAAGTTAAAGGTATCAGGGCGGCGGTTTGTTGGAATAAAGAAACGGCAGCACTTATTGCACAACATAACAATGCAAACATTATTTGTGCAGGTGCAAGGTTTGCTTCCGCAGATGAAATTTGTTCTTGGATAAAAATATTTCTTGAAACAAAATTTGAAGAAAGACATTTAAAAAGAATAAATAAAATTACGGAAATTGAACAAAAATAAAAACAATGAAAAAAATATTTTTTATTTTAATTTTTTTATTTATAAATGCAGTCGTTTTTTCCGAACAAACAAATAAAGG
>NZ_CACWEU010000118.1:0-4463 GCF_902760015.1 Candidatus Ruminimicrobium bovinum | reverse complement strand
AATTAAAAGAAGAACTTGTTTTATTATCTCAACAACTAAAAGATTATCAGGATTTGGTTGATGAAAATACAAAACTTAAAAATTTACTTCATTTAACACATTCCAAAACAACGGAAGCAATATATGCCAATATAATAATAAGAGAACCTTTGCATTGGTATCAGGGGGTAATAATAAACAAAGGTTCCAACGACGGTTTAACGGATAACCTTCCCGTTTTGTTTGTTGATGAACACGGCACAACCTGTGTTTTCGGAAGAGTATCAAAAGTTTACAATACAACTTCGGAAATTGCCCTAATAACAAATTCTTTATCGTCAATGGTTGTTACGATAAATAACGGACAATCGGATTGTTTGGCGGAAGGTGCCGATATGCAATATTTAAAATTAAATTATATACCGGATAGCGAAAACTTACAAGTCGGGGATGAAGTTGTTACAAGCAAAATCAGTTCTATATTTCCTAATAATATTCCTATAGGAAAAATTGTCGAAATAACAAAAACTCCGTATAACGAATATTCCGAAGTATTAGTTTTGCCGTATTTCCAAACACAATCAATTTCCGAAGTTGCAATATTAGTGCCGAAAAAGGATAAAACAAATGCTTACGGTAATTAAATTATTGGTTCCGTATTTATCGTTAATAATAATTCAATTTGTACTTCCTAAATATTTTAATTTCAATAATATTTATCCGAATTTTATTATTATTTACATTGTTTTTATTGCATTAAACAAAGGTTCGATGAGCGGACAAATATCGGGATTTATATACGGTTTTACATGGGATATTTTATCTACGGATATTTTTGGTATCAGAACATTAACGTTAACCGTCTGCGGTTATTTGGCAGGGAAATTTAATAAAAAACTTAATAAAGACCAATATCTTGTTCAAATTATGCTTATGTTTATATGTTTGGTAATAACACAACTAAGTCTTTTTCTTCTTTATTTGATTATTCCAAACGATTTCGGCAACAGAAACTTATTTACAAATTATAATTCATTGATATCCGTACTTTTAACTTTATTTTTGACACCGATAGTTTTTAAAATATTAAATTATAATCTGTATGATTCAAAATAAATAAAAATTTAAATTGATTTTTAAAGGAGCATTTATGAATTTTTTACTGATAATAAAAACAATAGTTTTGGGAATTGTTGAAGGTTTAACTGAATTTTTGCCGATATCATCGACAGGTCACTTGATTGTATGCGCCGATATAATAAAATTTAATAACGAATTTGCTTCTCTTTTTGAAATAGTAATACAACTGGGGGCAATACTGGCCGTTGTATGGCTTTACAGAGAAAAAATTATAAATTTGATAAAAACGGTTTTCAATGATAAAAAATCTTTTGATTTTTCGGTTAATATTCTTATTGCTTTTATTCCGGCATCGGTCGTCGGCTTTTTCTTTCACGGTATAATAAAATCATATTTATTTAACCCTATAACGGTAGCATTTGCACTTATCATCGGCGGTTTTATAATACTTTATATAGAAAATAAACAAATAAAAGAAACAACCGAAGAAGCATTTGATATAAGTAAAAAATCCGCACTTATAGTGGGGCTTGCACAAATATTATCTTTAATTCCGGGTGTATCAAGAGCAGGCGCAACAATAATGGGCGGTGTCTGCTCGGGTTTATCAAGGAAAGCCGCTGCGGAATTTTCTTTCTTTTTGGCAATACCGATAATGTTTGCCGCTTCTTTATATGACTTATATAAAAGCTCTTCCGTTCTTAACTTTGATGCCTTTATTATAATAGCAATCGGATTTGTTTCCGCCTTTATTTCTGCCGTAGTTGTAATAAAATGGTTCATAAAATATATATCGGTTAATAATTTTAAAATTTTCGGTTGGTATAGAATTTTATTCGGAACTTTTCTTTTAATATTTTATTATTTTGTAAAAGGTTTATAATTTATGAAAAAAATATTTGAATATCCTGCAAAATTTATAAGAGCTTGTTATGATTGGACAATAAATTGGGCAAAAACAAAATATGCAAGTTGGGCTTTATTTTTAATAGCATTTGCCGAAAGTTCTTTTTTTCCTGTTCCGCCCGACGTTTTATTGATACCGATGGCTATAGCCGAAAGACAAAAATGGTTTCAAATTGCATTAATTTGTTCCGTCGGTTCCGTTTTGGGCGCATTACTCGGATATTTTATAGGATATCAATTTTATGAATTGATAGGGCAGAAAATAGTTGATTTATATAATTTACAACCTGCAGTAGATGCCGTAACGCAACAATATCATCAACACGCTTTTATTGCAATTTTTACCGCAGCATTTACACCGATACCTTTTAAAGTTTTTACGATTGTTGCCGGGCTTTGTAAAATATCAATAACAACTTTAATTATTGCATCCGCAATAGGAAGGTCTGCAAGGTTTTTTATCGTAGCATTTCTTATACGAATTTTCGGAGAAAAAATTCAATATTTTATAGAGAAATATTTTAATCTGCTTACAATTATTTTTGTTATTCTCCTTATCGGCGGTTTTTTCTGTATAAAATTTTTGAAACAATCATAAAATACTTTTAATTTTTTCAAATACTCAACATCTCTTATTCTTTTCACTTAAAAATTGCTTCGCAGCTTTATTGACTTAAAACAATTAAAAGAGATAAAATATTAAGATACTATTATTTTGGGATTTTAAATGGATAAAAGAACTGCGGAAGATATTAAAAAATTAAAATTAAACGGTGAAAAAATTGTAATGGTTACATGTTATGATGCAACTATGGCTAAAATTTTATCAAAATCCGACACAGATATGTTGTTGGTTGGCGATTCGGTAGGAATGACGAAATTAGGTTATAAAGATACATTACCCGTTACAATGGAAGATATGATTCACCATACAAAAGCGGTAGCAAACGGAACCGATAAAGAAAAAGTTGTTTTGGTTACGGATATGCCTTATAAATCTTATGAAGACAACCCGAAACTTGCTGTAGAAAATGCAAAAAAACTTATATCTTCCGGTGCGGATATGGTAAAACTTGAAGGCGGAGTTGAAATTATAGAGTCAATAAAAGCAATTATCAACGAAGGGATAAAAATTGTAGGGCATTTGGGACTTATGCCGCAATCGATAGAAAAAATGGGCGGTTACAAAGTTCAATGCAAAGACGAACAATCTCAAAAAAAGTTGCTTGAAGATGCTTTGCTTCTGGAAAAAGAAGGTGTTTCTTTAATCGTATTGGAAGGTATTCCCGAACAAGTTGCTAAAATGGTTACGGATAAATTATCAATACCGACAATAGGTATAGGGGCAGGCAAATATTGTGACGGACAAGTTTTGGTAAGTGATGATATGTTGGGAATGTTCACCGATTTTACACCGAAATTTGTAAAAAAATATGCTAATTTGGCAGAAACTATTCAGAACGCAGCAAAACAATACAGTTATGAAGTAAAAAATAATATTTTCCCGGAAGAAGGAAACACTTACAAATGAAGATAATAAAAAATCCTAATCAGTTGCAAAAAATTTGTATCGATTTACTTAAAAAGAAAAAAACTATAGGTTTAGTTCCTACTATGGGGGCTTTGCACAACGGACACATTTCTTTAATAAAAAAATCCGTTTCGCAAAACGATATTACGGTAGTTTCCGTATACGTTAACCCCATACAGTTCGGACCCAATGAAGATTACAATAAATATCCCAGGCCCATAGAACAGGATATTAAAATTTGTAAAGATAATAAAGTTGATTTTTTATTTTTACCGACTAACGAAATTCTATACGGTAAAAATTTCTCAACTTATGTATTTAATGATTCATTGTCAAAAATAATGTGCGGAGTTACAAGGCCGAATCATTTTCAAGGTGTAACAACCGTAGTTTCAAAATTATTCAATATAGTTATGCCGGACAGAGCTTATTTCGGCTTAAAAGATTATCAGCAATATGTGATTATAAAACAGATGGTTAGTGATTTGAATTTTAAAACAAAAATAATCGGTTGCCCGATAGTAAGGGAAAAAACAGGTCTTGCCATGTCAAGCAGAAACAAATATTTGTCAACAAACGAAGCACTTAATGCAAGCATAATTTCAAAAGTTCTTATTCAGGCAAAAAAAGAATTTACCGCACATAAACCGATAATTTCAATTATAAAAGATATAAAAAACAATTTATCAAAAATAACAGATTGCACCGTTGAATATATAGAAATACGAGAAGCCGAAACTTTAAAAGAAGCAAAAGAAAACACAAAAAATATCGTAATAGCCGTTGCGGTAAGAATAAATAAAGTAAGGTTAATCGATAATATTGTTTGTAAAAAATAAAATAAAAAGAGAGGTCTTATGAAAGTAAGAAGAAGATATTGGGTAAAACCTAAATTACAATTAAAATATTTATTGATTTTAGCCGGTATTATTGTTGTGTTGGCAGTATTAATATATTATACGTTTTT
>NZ_CACWEU010000117.1:0-27443 GCF_902760015.1 Candidatus Ruminimicrobium bovinum | reverse complement strand
AATTGTAATAAATGCTGCCAAATATAATATGGGTTCCAATATGTTACTTAGAGGAATTGTACAAATAGTTAAAAATACTGATGTCGAATTTATAGCTATTTCTTCTGCAGATATTTCACAAAAAGAATCTCTTAATATTCCTTTTGTAAATAAATATATTCCAAGAAAATCAAAATGGATCAAAAACTATTTTATAAGAAAAATATTTACTGTTGCATATAAGATATTTGGAATAAATTTGTTTTTAGAAAAAACAAAAAATTATTCTTTGTATAATGAATTCAAAAATTTTGATTTAATTGTTTTAGTGGCAGCAGATAACTATGATTACAATAAAAAGAAAAATCCTTTAGATGAAATGATTTCTTATATTTCTAAATTAAGAAACAAACCCAAAATTATTTTATATGATTTTTCTATAAATAAAGAAAATATTACACAATATTTGAAAGAAAGTATAAAAAAAGTAGATTTTTTAACAACAAGAGATTCGTTATCTTTTGAAAATTTAAATGAAATAAAAGAAACTAAAAACAAATTATTTTTAACTCATGATCCGGCTTTTGTAGTAAAACCTAAAAAAATAGAAATAAATATAGATTGGACTAAAAATTATGTTGGGCTTAACATAAGTTCTATGGTCTTAAACAAAAACGAAAATGTTCTAGATACATATTATAAATTGATAGAACAAATTTTGTCGTATAAATATCTGAATATTTTGTTAATACCGCATGTTATGAAACAACAAGATTTAAAAGGTTTAAAAATACTTTATGAAAAATATAAAAATACTGGAAGAGTATTCTTAATAGATAATGAAAATTTCACAGGTCCACAATTAAAATATATTATTTCAAAATGTCGCTTTTTTGTTGGTGCAAGAACACATGCTACTATTGCTGCATATTCTTCTTGTGTTCCAACTTTAGTATTAGGGTATTCAATTAAATCTTTGGGAATTGCTAAAGATTTATTTGGAACTTATGAAAAATATGTTGTTAAATTAGATGAAATATCAAATAATAAAAATTTGTTAGCAGATTCTTTTAAATGGATTTATGAAAATGAAGAAAATATTAAAAAACATTTAATATCCGTAATGCCAAAATATATAGAAAATGCAAGTTCTGTCGGGAAAATTATTAAGGATATATTAAATTAAAATGAATCAAAGAAAAGTAGGTGCAATATTATCGTATCTTTCTATAGGAATTCATTCTATAATAGGTTTTATTTATGTTCCTATGTTGCTTATGTTTTTAAGTAAAGAACAATATGGGTTGTATCAACTTGTTGGTTCATTAGTTGCATATCTTGCTGTAATGGATTTTGGATTAGCTAATACTACAGTTCGTTATTATTCACAATTACTTGCCAAAAAAGATACGATAGGACAAGAAAATTTACTTGCTACAATGCTTAGAGTATATACAGGAATAGCTGTCGCCATAATGATAGTAGCGATTATTTTATTATATATACTATTACCGTTTTATACGAAAACTCTTTCACCTATAGAAATTGTTACGGCAAAATATGTTTATTGGATAATGATATTTAATTTGATGATTGTTATCCCCGGACATATTTTTGTTGCAATAATTCAATCACATGAGAAATTTGTTTTTTTAAAAAGTGTAAATATCTTGAATGTTATTGCACAACCGATATTGGTTTTTATAGTTTTGCATTTTGAAACAAGTATAGTTGCACTCGTAGTAGTGCAAACTATTTGTAATATTATGATGTTTTCTGCAAATGCATATTATTCAATATTTAAACTTAATGCAAATTTTCATTTACATAAATGGGATAATAAATTTGTTAAAGAGGTATTGATATTTTCGTTTTTTGTATTTTTGCCAAGTATTATAAGCCTTGCTTATTGGAAAACAGGACAAGTGATTTTAGGTGCTGTTATAGGAACAGTATCAGTTGCAATTTATTCTATTGCGATACAATTTAGTTCAGCTTTTATGAGTTTATCTACGGCTGTAAGCGGTGTTTTTTTGCCAAAAGTATCTTCAATTACTGCAAAAACGGATGATATGACTGAAATTAATAATATTTTTATTAAAACGGGAAGATTACAATTTTTACTTTTAAGTTTAGTTTTTTGTGGCTTTATAATTTATGGTAAACAATTTATTATTTTTTGGGTAGGTAGTAGTTTTTTAGATGCTTATTTATATGCATTATTATTAATGGCAGGTCTTTTTGTTTGTTTAATTCAAAGTGTTGGTATTTCTGTATTGCAAGCTAAAAACAAACATTATTTTCGTTCAAAAGTTTATTTTATTTTAGGAATATTTAATATTTTAGCGTCTATTCCGATGGCAAAAAAGTATGGAGCTTTAGGTTGTGCTATAACAACAACATTTTGTTTGTTTTTAGGACAAACTGTAATTATGAATATTTATTACAACAAAATAGGCATAAAAATATTAGATTTTTTTAAACAAATATTTAGTATGGCTATTCCCATATTTGTAGTTTTTATAATTGGACTGTCTATTGAAAAAATTTTTTATACTTCTTCGTTTTTCTTCTATTTATCAAAGATATTGTTGTTTGTTTTGATTTTTATTTTATTAACTTGGAATTTTGCATTTAATCAGTATGAGAAAGATTTAATAAGAAAACCTATAAATTCAATATATAGGAGATTTCGTTCATGATAAATATTATTAAAAAATCAAACTGCAGTGGATGTGGTGTATGTGTAAGTGTTTGCCCTAAACAAGCTATTTCAATGCAACTAGATGAAGAAGGTTTTTTATACCCTAAAATTAATAAAGATCTATGCATAGATTGTTCTTTGTGTAATAAGTTTTGTCCGAAGGAAAATAAATTTGAAAAAAATAAAAACTATAGTTGTGAATTTTTTGCTGCTTATAATAAAAATAAACAAATTGCCATTGATAGTTCTTCAGGTGGAATTTTTTGGAGTTTCGTTGAATATATTATAAAAAATAATGGTGTTGTATATGGAGTTGAATTAGGAAAAAATTTTAATGTTTTTCATAGTAGAGCAACTACATTGAATGATGCATTAAAATTTAGAAAATCAAAATATTTGGAAAGTAATACTAATAACATATACAAAAAAGTAAAAGAGGATTTAAATAACGATAGATTAGTTCTTTTTTCCGGAACACCTTGCCAAATAGCAGGTTTATATTGCTTTTTAGGAAAAGAATATGAAAAACTTTATACTTGTGATGTTGTTTGTCATGGAGTTCCTTCAAAAAAAGTTTTTAATAAATATATTGCCGAGTTGAATTCAAAAGAAAATAGCAATGCAATTTCAATGTGCTGGAGAGATAAAGAAAATGCTGGGTGGGGACCTAATCATGTAAGTATTAATTTTGAAAATGGTAAAAAATTAACAAGTACATCTTTAGATAATCCATATCAAAAGGGATTTTTATTGAACTTTTATTTAAGACCTTCTTGTTATGTTTGTAATTGGGCAAAACTTCCAAGAGTCGGAGATATTTCCCTTGCAGATTTTTGGGGATATACTGGAGAATTGTTAGAACAAAATAAAAATTCTGGTATTTCAGTTATAGTGGTTTCTTCAAGAAAAGGTAAAGATTTATTTGAAAAATGTAATAATTCATTTATTTATCATTCAGTTAGTAAAGAGTATGTCATTTCAAAAAGTAGACATGTTTATAAACACCCAAAGTTTAGATTTGCTCGTAAATATTTTTTTAAGGATTTAGAAAAATATTCTTTTGATTTTATAAGTAAAAAATATTTATACAGTAATCAAAAAAATTTTAAAAATTTAATTTTTAAAATAATAGATAAAATAGTGGATAAAATATGTTGAATATAACCGATAAAACCAAATGTTGCGGGTGTAGTGCCTGCTTTAATATCTGTCCTAAAGAAGCTATCAAAATGGAATATGATAGTGAAGGTTTTTTGTATCCGAAAGTTGATAAAAATAAATGTATTAAGTGTAGATTGTGTTTAAAAGTATGCCCTATAATGGAACGACAGATGCATAGAGGTATGGATGTATTGAAGTATGGAAACAACAAGAACAACAGAGTTTTGGAAGTTTATGGAGCGAAGAATAAAAATGTTGATGAGCAATTAAAAAGTTCGTCGGGTGGAATGTTCTCAATATTTGCAAATTATGTATTAGAACAAAATGGAATAGTTTTCGGAGCAAGTTTTGATAATAATTGGAAAGTGGTGCATAAATATATATATATAAAAGAAGATTTGGATGTTTTAAGACGGTCAAAGTATGTTCAAAGTGATATAAACATAACATATAAACAGGCAAAGCAATTTTTAGACGAGGGAAAATTTGTATTATTTACCGGAACACCTTGCCAAATAGCAGGGTTGAAAAGTTTTCTTCAAAAAGATTATGAAAATTTGATGCTTGTTGATTTGATTTGTTGGCAGGTTGCATCCCCATTGGTTTGGAAAAATTTTTTGGAAGAAAATTTTAATACTGAAGAGATAAACTCAATAGATTTTAGAGATAAAACTTACGGTTGGGATAAAAGTATAATGAGTTTATCTTTAAAAAATAATATAAAGTATCCCAAATTACCAGGTCTTTATAATTTATTACCAAAGAAAATAAAAATATTTTTATCGTTAAGAAAATATGCATTAAGTTATAGAAAAGGATGTTTAAGTGGATTGTTTTCAAGACCATCATGTCATAAATGTAGTTTTAAGGGGGATAGATATAGCGATTTTACAATAGGTGACTTGTGGGGGGTAAAAGAAATATTACCGATTATGTATGATAAAAAAGGGGTATCGGTATTAACGATAAATTCACAAAAAGCAAAAGATATATTTGAAAAAATAAAAAATAATATTGAATATAAACAAATAAGTTATGACGATATGGTAAAATACAACCCAGCATTTATCTCGTCAGCAAAATCTCATCCAAAAAGAGAAGAATTTTTCAAAAGATTTGCAACTATGAGGGATGGATGTATGGATGAATTGAGGTATGGAAACTACAACTACAAAAGAGAAAGTTTAAATAAGTTAATCTCTGAACTTCTTAATGAAAAGCCATTAATTGTTAAATTATTCAAAAAAGTAATTAAGCAAATAACGGCAAAGTAATAATTTATGCAAAGTTTATTTTGATTTGAATACAATGACTTGATAAGGTTGAAGAGTTTTTTCGGTTTTTGAAATAATATCTTCCAAATTTGAAGATTTTTCAAAGAGAACTTCAAACTTTTTTTTGTTAAAAATTTAAGAAAATATTTAAATAGCAAACATCCCTTAAATTTTGTAAATGTAAAATTTAGAACAACTGCGAGAGTATTGACAATGTTTTAAAAATATTGTATTTTACTAACTATGAGTAAGCAAATAGCATTTAAATTAAAACAAATATTAAAAGAAGTTCCTAATAATTCTATTTTTACTTCAAAATGGTTACAGCAAAAAAAAATTTCAACTTCATTAATTTCAAAATATAAAAAATCCAATTGGATAAAATCTATAGGAACAGGAGCATATACAAAGTTAAACGATAAATATGATATTGATAGTGCAATATATGCATTACAAAATCAATTAAACTTGTCTATTCATATAGGCGGACTTTCTGCTTTGAGTGATAAATATAGTATTTCTCAGAATGTAATATTTAATTCTAAAACAAATCTGTACGGAATAAAAAAAGAAAATTTACCTAAGTGGTTTAAAACAGTTTTTAAAGATAAATATAATATTTTTCTTACAGATTTTTTACCTAAAAACTTAGGAATAGAGAATTTTGATAACAATTCTTTTGAAACAAAAATCTCAAGTATGGAAAGATCTATATTAGAGATATTATATCTTGTTCCAAATGTTATAACTACTCAAACAGCATATCAAACGATGGAATTTTTATCAGCATTGAGACCTGATTTATTACAAGAATTATTGAAGGAAACAAAATCTATAAAAGTAAAAAGACTGTTTTTATATATGGCAGAAAAAATAAATTATCCTTGGTTTGAAAAATTAAATATAAAAAAAATAAATTTAGGAAATGGTATAAGGAAAATTGTTGCAGGTGGAAAATTTGATAAAAAATATAAAATAGTTATAGATAATATAGAACAATGAATAAAGTTTATGAAGATAAAGTAAAATTATTAGTTAGAATATTACCTTATATTGCAAAAGAAAAAATATTTGCTTTGAAAGGTGGTAGTGCTATAAATCTGTTTTATAAAAATTTGCCGAGATTATCGGTAGACATAGATTTAAGTTATATATTATTTGATAAAAGGGAAGATGCTTATAAAAATATTAATTGATCTCTTATAAATATTACGGAAATCCTTAAGTCAATTGGGGTAAAAACTGTGATAATGGGACAAGAAAATAAAAAACTTGTCTGTTCGGATAATCTAACGACTATTAAAGTAGAACCTAACTATGTTTTAAGAGGTTTTATTTTTGAACCGCGAGAAATGGAAACTTGTAAGATAGTAACCGAAAAATTCGGTTATGCAAAGATAACGGTCATTTCAAAAAATGAATTATATGGCGGTAAAATTTGTGCTGCTCTTGATAGACAACATCCGAGAGACTTATTTGACATAAAAGAATTTCTTGATACAAATGAAATAAATGACAACATAATAAAAGGTTTTGTTATTATGTTGTTGGGACATGATAGAACTTTTCATGATTTGCTTAATCCAAATATCTCTGATAAAAAAGATGTTTTAGAAAAAGATTTTATTGGTATGACAAATAAGTCTTTTACATATCAAGATCATTTACAAACTTTAACAAAATTAATAACAATAATTAGAGAAAATATTAAAAGTTATACAAATGTTTTATTGAAATTTGTTTCTTTAGATAATTCTTGGATAGAGGATATTAATATTCCAAATATAGAAAAACTTCCTGCAATTCAATGGAAAATAAAAAACTTAGAAAAACTAAAACAAACAAATCCAAAAAAATTTGAAGAACAATATATAAAATTAGAAGAACTATTCTTAAAAAATAATAAGAATAACCAATAAAACAAAATTCGCAATGACGATAAACAAAAAAAGATTATTTTGTTTTGAATACAATAACTTGATAAGGTTGAAGAGTTCTTTCGTTTTTTGAAATAATATCTTCCAAATTTGAAGACTTTTCAAAGAGAACTTCAAACTTTTTATTAAAGAATTTTTTCGGAAGTTTTTGTATTTCGTTTGTGGGATTTTCCACGATTATATATTTCACTCCTTCATATTTATAAGTTTTTGCCTTTAAAGGTTCTTTTACATCCACAATATTTTTTACTTCTTTACCGCTGTCAATAATTTTACCGATAAAAGAAAGTTCCTGTATTATTTCCGAGATATATTCCCATTCTTTCGGTTTTGAAGAAGATAAAGGAACCCCTTTTATAGTATAAGTAAAATAGAAAAGCCCTGTTGCTCCGTTAAATAATGCATCATAAGACATAAACCTTATTTCTTCTTTTGTAGGGAAACGACCATGTTTGCGAGGTTTTTTTAATTTTATTTCCTTCCAATCAAAAATCTGAACAACTGCCCACAATTGTTTTTGCGGACAACCTGCTTCAATAAGTTTTTGTTTGGCAATAGCAAATTTTTTCCCAAAACTTTCCAAAGGTTTACTTGGAACAGGATAGCCATCAATCATTAGAATATCGCAAATATCATAATATGGTATTTTGGTTTTTCCTCTACTGATAACAAATGCTGTTTGATGTTCGGGAAAAGTATTTTTACAAATATTATCACGATTTATCATCTCTTCTCTGGAAATATGCTTGATATCAGGTTCATCGCAAATATACCATGCTTTTATAGGATAGTTACGTGCTTCGTTTTCATATTCACTATCAATAATTTTATTAGGATAGATTAGAAGTTTCATATCATATTCTTTCGCTTTTTTTGCAAGTCGTGATAAAAATTCAGGATTTGCTTTATATGTTTGAATGGTATTAAAACCTGCTTGTTTAATTATTGGAATGTCTTCTTCATCTGTAACATTGTAAATACCGAGAACAAACTCGGCAAAAGCAGAAACAGAAATACAACTAATTATCAATAATATAAATAAACACCGAGATATATAAGTATGAAACAAATTACTTTGATATTTTTTTATTGTTTTAAAAATCATTTTGAAATTGCCCTTATTAGTTTTGTTCTTGGAAATTTATTTTTACATAACTTTTAAAGATAAAGTTCTATCATAATTTTATTAAATTTTCAAGAAAAATTTTAAATAGCAAACCTCCCTTGAATTTGGTAAAATGCCAACTGTTATGAATAACGAAAGAATAATCTTTTTAGGAATAATTAATACCATAGAAGAATTTTATGAACTAACAGGAAAAAATCCTGCTGATTTAGAACTTTCTGAAGAACAAGAAATATATAATGACAAACAAATAATAATAACCGAAGAAGAAATAAAAAAATTTTTCGGAGAATATAAAGATATAAAAGAATTAAGAGAAAAAGCCATAAAATATTTTGCGGAAAATATTCAAGGCAAAACTTTTGATATTGGCAAATTTAAAAGTATAAGAATATCAAGAAATGCAAGAGATAGATATATAGTGCAGATAGAAGAAAATTAATAATAGTTTTAAAATTATTAAAAATATTAAAAACTGCAAAATATAAAAACTCTTCAGATAAATATAAAGATAGAGAAGATAATATAACGATATTTCATTATTTTACAAATGAAATATATATAGCTAAAGAAAAGTACAGAGTATATATAACAATAGGTGAAGATGAAAACGGAAATCTTTTTTACGATTTGGACGAGAATAAAAAAACTTCCAAAGAGTAAACACTTTTACAAGTAGTGTCCCCTTTGGAAGCAACAATAGTATAATTTAAAATCTTTAACTTGTCAATGTTTATATTAAAATATATATAAATAAAAACATTTTATTATTTCACCAATAAAATAATATTTATGAAGTTTATATAACTATAGGTGAGGACGGTAAAGGAAATTTGTTCTATGATTTAGATGAAAATAAAAAACCTTAAGGATTAAACGTCGGTACAAGTGATGTGTCCTTAAGGCAACCTAAGTATAACTTAAAAAGCATAAAAAGTCAGAAAAAATTTAATAAAATTCTTGATAGAAGTGATTGCATCTAATTCCACAAAAGAATTTTTAAAGTTTGTAAAAAGATGATTAACAATAACCGATAAAACAAAATTTGCAATGATGATAAACAAAGAAAAGATTATTTTGTTTTGAATATAATAATTTGGTAAGGTTGAAGAGTTTTTTCGTCTTTCATAAAAGTTGAATATATTGAAGAATACGAGAGAATTTAAAGTTTGTAAACAGAATAAAAAAATAATGTTTTGATATTTTTTTTCATATTTTTGGATAAAGATAATAAATATGTTATAATTTATGTTGTAAAATGAAAGACATCAATAAAATAATTTTAATAGTTTTAGATAGTTTAGGTATAGGGGAATTACCTGATTCTGCCGACTATAGCGATAAAGGTGCCGATACTCTCGGGCATATTATCAAAGCTATGGGCAGAGGTTATAATTTGAACAATTTATCAAAACTCGGGCTTTATAATATTTCAAACACTTCATTTCAAAACAATCAAAAAAATGTTATCGGTTGTTACGGTAAAATGGCAACAAAGTCTCCCGCAAAAGATACTACCGCGGGGCATTGGGAATTATCAGGAATAGTATTAGATAAACCTTTCCCGACATATCCTAACGGCTTTCCCAAAAATTTAATAGAAGAATTTGAAAAACAAACAGGTATAAAAGTTTTAGGTAACTGTGTTGCTTCCGGAACGGAAATTATACAAAAACTCGGCTTACAACACGAACAAACCGGTTACCCTATAGTATATACTTCGGCAGATTCCGTTTTTCAAATAGCATGTTCGGAAGAAACTTTCGGGCTTGAAAAATTATATGATATTTGCCGTATAGCAAGAAATTTATTGCAGGGGGAACATGCGGTAGGCAGGGTAATAGCCCGTCCTTTTATAAAAAAAGACGGTGCTTATGTCAGAACAACAAACAGGCATGATTTTTCTTTAACACCTGCGGGTACAACCGTTTTGGATTTGTTTTATAATTCCGGCGGACAAGTAATATCCGTCGGTAAAATTTACGACATTTTTGCCGGTAAAAGTATTTCAAAAGCATATAAAACAAAATCCAATATTGAAGGTATAGAAAAAACAATCGAGTTGATTAAACAGCCATCAGAAAAAAATACTTTTATTTTTACAAATTTGGTTGACTTTGATATGTTATGGGGACACCGAAGAAATATTGAAGCTTATGCAAAAGGAATAAAATATTTTGACGACAAGTTGCCCGAAATAATAAATACCTTAAATAAAAATGATGTTCTTATAATAACGGCAGACCACGGCTGTGACCCTTCATATACAAAACATACAGACCATACAAGGGAATATGTTCCTTTACTTATCTACGGGAAGCAATTAAAAAACAATGTTGATTTAGGTATCAGAAGCTCATTATCTGATGTCGGGCAAACCATTGCCGATATTTTTAAACTTTCTAAATTAAAAAACGGCACAAGCTTTAAAGCCGATATAATATAATAAAACGAAAAATAAGAGTATATAGTTTTAATCTAAAAATGTGAAAATACACAAAAATATTCCCATAGAAAATGTGAAAACATATTAAAATATTCGTATCGAAAATGTGAAGACCATTGACGACAATATTAAAATTTTATAAAATTGTAAAAAATATTACTTTTTTTGAAAGGTTTTATATGAAAAGATATGCAATATCCAAACTTATAGAATGGAAAAACAGAAAAAAACATAAACCGCTTATTTTACAAGGAGCAAGGCAGGTCGGTAAAACCTGGCTTATGAAAGAATTCGGCAAAACGGAATTTAAAAAAGTTATTTATATAAACTTTGAAAAAGATAAAGATGTTGCGGAATTTTTTTCAAAAGATTTGAATGTAAAAAGAATAATAAGAGATTTGGAAATAAAATTTGAATATAATATAGTTGCCGAAGATACTTTAATTATTTTAGATGAAATACAAGAATGTTCAAAAGCGTTAACGGCACTTAAATACTTTTATGAAGATGTTCCGCAATATAATATAATTTGTGCAGGAAGTTTGTTAGGAATATATTTACATTCCGGAGTATCTTTTCCTGTCGGCAAAGTAGAAATATTATATATTTATCCGTTAAGTTTTTATGAATTTTTAGATGCATTGGGACAAGAAAAATTATGTAATGTTATAAAGGAACAAGATTATAGTTTATTATCTTCTTTTGAAAACAAAATTAATGAATTGTTAAAATATTATTTTTATATCGGAGGAATGCCGGAAGTTGTTAATGATTATGCGGAAACAAAAAATATTTTAAATGTTAGAAAAATTCAAAAGCAAATAATAAGCAACTATGAAAGAGATTTTTCAAAACATGTTCCGAAAATAACATTCCCGAAATTAAAACTTCTATGGGAAAACATTCCTAATCAGTTAGCAAAAGAACATAAAAAATTTGTTTATAATTATATCAAAGAAGGTGCACGAGCCAGAGAATACGAAAATGCAATGGCATGGTTAAAGGATTGCGGATTAATATATAAAGTAAATGCAATTTCAAAGCCGGCTATGCCGTTAAAAGCTTATGAAAATATTTCAAATTTTAAACTTCTTGTTTGTGATATAGGTTTGTTATCGGCACTAACAAAACTTAGCGTACAGATTCTTTTAAAAAATACTTCAATATTTACGGAATTTAAAGGCGCATTAACCGAACAATATGTTTTACAGCAATTAAAAACATTAAACAATGAAGATATGGATATTTTTTATTGGGCAAATGAAAATTCTACATCTGAAGTTGATTTTATTATACAAACAGACGACAATATAATTCCGTTAGAGGCAAAAGCAGGACTGAATTTAAAAGCAAAAAGTTTAAAATTTTACAGAGAACAATTTAAACCGGAAATATCAATAAGAACATCATTGGCAAATTATAAAAAAACGGATGACTTATACGATATTCCTTTATATGCAATAGAAATGTTAAATAAAGTTATAAAAGAACAAAAAAAGAAATAATAAAAAATATATTCTGGAAACTTATGTTATTAAAACAACTTCAAAAAACTAAAAATTTCATAGATAAAAAAATAAAAACAAAACCTAAAATTGCCGTAATTTTAGGTTCGGGTTTAAGTAATATCCAAAACGAAATAACAAATTCAATAAGCATACCTTACGGGAAAATACCGTATTTTAAACAATCAACGGTTGAAGGACATAACGGACAGTTGGTATTCGGAAAATTAAATTCAACCGACATTATGTTAATGAGCGGACGGCTGCATTATTATGAAGGTTATTGCCTGCATGATATAATTTACCCTGTTCGCCTTATGAAAATTTTGGGAATTGAAAATTTAATAATAACATGTGCGGTAGGGGCATTAAACAACCGTTATGATGTCGGGGATATTGTTGTTATAAAAGACCACATAAATTTTTTGGGAAATCCTTTAACAGGCAAACATTACAATATATTCGGTAACAGGTTTCCGGACTCTTCAAATATTTATGATAAAGCTTTAAGAAAAACTGTTAAACAAATTTCAGTTAAAAATAAAATAAAAATTCACGAAGGTGTTTATTTTGCTGTTACGGGCCCTTCTTATGAAACACCTGCTGAAGTTAAAGCATTTAAAAAATTGGGCGGTGATGTTGTAGGAATGTCTTTGGTTCCGGAATCAATTACCGCCTCGCAAGAGGGCATAAAAACGGTTGCTTTAACTTATGTATCAAATAAAGCGGCAGGTATTTCAAAAAAACAATTATCACACGGCGAAGTTTTGGCTTTAGGTAAAAAAGCAGGTATTTCGTTGGAAAAAATAATATCGGAATTAACGGTAAAAATAAAATGAGAATTTACGACATAATTTATAAAAAAAGAAACGGGGAAAAATTAACAAAGGAAGAAATTTCTTTCGTTATTGACGGCTACAATAAAGCAAAAATTCCGGAATATCAAGTATCTGCTTTTTTAATGGCTGTTTATTTTTCCGGCTTAAACGATAATGAAACTTTTTACCTTACCCAAGCGATGACAAATTCCGGTAAAGTTTTGGACTTATCTTTTCTTGACGGACCTACCGCAGACAAGCATTCAACCGGCGGTGTGGGCGACGGAACCTCACTTGTAATAGCACCTGTTCTTGCAGCTTGCGATATTTATGTTCCCATGATGAGCGGAAGAGCTTTGGGACATACCGGCGGAACTTTGGATAAACTTGAAGCAATACCGGGCTTTAATGTAAACCTTAATATAAAACAATTTATAAAAATATTAAAAAAGAATAAATTTGCAATGATAGGGCAAACAAAAGAAATTGCACCTGTAGATAAAAAAATGTATGCATTGAGGGATGTTACCGCTACGGTTGAATCAATTCCTTTAATATGTTCAAGCATTATGTCAAAAAAAATTGCGGAAGGCGCTAAAAATATTTTGCTTGATGTAAAAACGGGTGACGGTGCCTTTATGAGCGATTATAAAAAAGCAAAAATCCTTGCAAAAAAGATGGTTGAAACAGGTAAAAAATTCGGCAGAAATATGACGGCGGTAATTTCCGATATGGACAGCCCTTTAGGTAACCAAATAGGAAATTCATTGGAAGTTATACAAACAATAGAAGTATTAAAAAATAATATAAAAAATGATTTTTACGATTTATGTATTGAACTTTCCGCACTTACAATTATGCAAACAAAAAAAGCAAAAGATATAAAGCAAGCAAGGGCTGTTGCACAAAAAGCAATTTCTTCCGGGTATGCACTTGAAAAATTTATAAAGATGATAGAGTACCAAGGGGGAAATGCTAAAGTTGCGGATAATTATTCTCTGCTCGGAAAAGCAAAAAACGAATATATAATAAAAGCACAAAAAACAGGTTATATAGGTTGTATACAAACAAGACAGTTAGGTATTTGCTCTTGTATGTTGGGAGCCGGACGGCTTAAAACCGAAGATAAAATTGATTGGACTGCAGGTATAACAATTTATAAAAAAACAGGCGATGTTGTTAAAAAAGGTGATATTGTTGCAAAACTGTTTTACAATAAAGCTGCTGTAGAACCGATTGCAAATGCCGTTAAAGAAGCTTTTAAAATTTGCACAATTAAACCAAAAAAAATAAAATTAATAAAAGATATAATAATATAAAAATAAAATGAGGAAAAATTGCAACAGAACAGGTGGATAATTCAAGAACCTGATAAACAACAGTTTAATTATTTATTACAAAACTTAAATTTACCGGAAGTAGTATTAAAAATTTTGATGAGCAGGGGATTTGCCGATACCGCTTCCATCAGTTCTTTTATATCATCGGATAAAAATGATTTACTTAATCCTTTTTTATTTGATGATATGTATAAAGCCGTTGTAAGAATAAAACGGGCTGTTGAAAACAGGGAAACAATACTTATTTATGCGGACAGAGATGTTGACGGTATAACATCCCTTGTTATTTTGTTTAATACAATTAAAACTTTAGGCGGTAATGTTTATTGGTATATTCCTTCTAACGAAGGGTATGGCTTATCGAATGAAATTCTTGATAAATATAAAGCTTTAAATACAACCCTCGTTATCACCGTTGATTGCGGAATATCTTCAACGGAAGAAGTTGATTATGCAAATTCTTTAGGTATGCAGGTTATAGTTACCGACCATCATGAAGTTCCTCCCGTATTACCTAATGCTTATGCAATAATAGACCCCAAAAAAACAACATGCAATTATCCTAATAAAAGTTTGGCAGGTTGCGGAGTATCTTTTAAAGTTTCACAGGGCTTAATGCTTTCTTACGGGAAAGATTTTGACCAAACCGTTTCTTTTGTTTGTGTTCAAAAAAACGGAACAGGTTATAATGCCGTTATAATCAATACGAAAAATAATATCATTGCAGAAGAAAAAGAAATTTCGGTAAACGGTTTTGAAGATATAAGCAAACATTTATCAACATATAAAATTGTTACAGATGATAAAACATTGTTTGAAAATTTTGAAAATGTTGAAGAAATTAAAATTGAAAACGGCTCTTTAAATTTAAAAGAAAAAGCCGAATTGATTTTAAAACAATATATTAAAGAACAAAAATTAAAAGACAGAAGAATGTTGGCTTTTTTTGATGAAACCGCAGATTTGGTTGCACTGGGAACAATAGCCGATATAGTTCCTTTACTTGAAGAAAACAGAATTTTTGTTAAAGAAGGTTTAAACATTTTAAATAAAAACCGTGATAAAAGATACGGCTTATCCAAAATTATAGATGAATATATAAAAGGACATCCTAAAATATCAACCAAAACAATTGCATGGAATATTACACCGGTTTTAAATGCCGCAGGAAGAATGGCAAAAGCAAATGTATCGGCAGAACTTTTGTTGGCGGACGATAAATATAAAGCCAATGATTTTTTTATTCAATTAAAACAACTTAACGTTGAAAGGAAACAGCTTCAGCTTGATAATGCACACAAATTTCAGTATTTCTTTAAAAAACAATGTAATCCGGATACCGATAAAATATTTGTAGTTTTGGCAGAAGGTATTGCACACGGAGTTACAGGTATTATTGCTTCACAATTTGTAAAACAATATTCCAAACCGACTGTCCTTTTGATATCCGACGGAACAACTGCAGTAGGGGCATGTCGTTCGGTTGAAGGTTTTGATATAGTTGCGGCTTTGGAGCAAACTAAAGATTTATTGCTAAAATACGGCGGGCATTCACAAGCGGCAGGTTTTACCATAGAAATATCAAAAGTTGAAGAGTTTAGAAACCGGCTTAAAAAAATAGCCGAAGAAAACCTTTCAAAAGAAATGCTTGCAAAAAAAATAAATATTGATTGTGAACTTAAAATTTCAAAAATAAACAGAAAAACTTATGACGATTTAATGCTGCTTGAACCTTTCGGTGCAGCAAACCCTACACCGATATTTTTAATAAGGGATGTTGAATTTACCGAAGTTAATGTTATAGGACAAACTGAAGAACACCTGAAATTAAAAGTATGCCAAAACGGAAGTTTTGTAAATGCTTTGTTTTGGAACGGTGCAAAATACAGAGATTTAATGCAATACAAAAGAAAATTTAATGTTCTGTTTAATATAGAATTAAACAGAGATTCCGTCCAAATTATAATTGTGGATATCAGCGCAATCTGAAAAACCTTCATATTTTTACCAAAATATGCTATAATAAAAAGATAAATTGTGGAAAAAGTATATACAAATATAGAAAATATCAGAAATAGAATTTTGTCAGTGGCGAAAGGCAAAGAAATAACTCTTGTTGCCGTTACCAAAACTTTTCCCGTTGAAGATATGGAAAAAGCTTTGAAGTGCAATATAACCGATATTGCAGAAAGTAAAATACAAGAGGCGTTGCCTAAATTGGATGTTCTTTGTAAAAAAAATTTATTAGCAAACGTAAATAAACATTTTATAGGTCATTTGCAGTCAAACAAAGCCAAAAAAGCCGTTTTAAATTTTGATTTAATTCAGTCTTTGGATTCGGTTGAACTTGCCAAACATATAAACAGGCATGCAAAAGATATAAATAAAGTTCAAAAATGTCTAATAGAATTGAAAGTATCGCAGGAAACAACAAAATCCGGAGTATCAATTCAACAATTAGAAGAAATTTACGATTATTGCCTTAATAATTGTCCTAATATTTTAATATGCGGTATTATGACAATAGCTCCTTTTTTTGACGACAAAGAACAGGTAAGGCCGTATTTTAAGTTAGCCCGTAAAGTTTATTCCGATATTAAACAAAAAACAAACAATAAAAATTTCAAAATTTTGTCTATGGGAATGTCGGATGATTTTGAAATAGCAATACAAGAAGGTTCAAATATGGTTAGAATAGGTTCTGCCATATTCGGGGAGAGAAATTATGATAAACAGAAAGTTTTATGATAAAAAAGTTGTTTTTATAGGTTCGGGAAATATGGCAGAAGCCATAGTTGCAGGTTTTATAAGAAATGATATTATTGCAAGAACAAATATTTTTTGTAATGATATATCCTCCGACAGATTAAATATTATTTCAAAAAAATATGCCGTAAATACAATGCAGGATAAAACCCAAATACTTGAAAATGCCGAAATTGTATTTTTGGCCGTAAAACCTCAACATTTACCGAATATTTTGGAAGAATATTCAAAAGATATTGCAAAAGCAAAAATTATAGTATCGGTTGTTGCCGGTGTTACTACAAATACTATAGCAAAATATTTGCCGGATAATATAATAATAAGGGTTATGCCCAATACTCCGGCACTTGTAGGGCAAGGTGCAATTGCCGTTTGCGGCGGAAGCAAGGCAAGCGCGGAAAATGTTTCCGATATTGCGGATTTATTTTCGGTAGTAGGTCGTGTGGAAATAGTTAAAGAAAAAATAATAAATGCAATTACGGCTGTTTCCGGTTCCGGACCTGCTTATGTTTTTTATTTATCCGAAATTATGAGAGATGTTGCGGAAAAATTCGGAATTCCTTCGGATGTGGCTAAAGAGTTGGTATATCAAACAATATACGGTGCGGGTAAAATGTTAAAAGAAAGCGGATTGGATGATGTTGTTTTAAGAAAACATGTTACATCTCCCGGCGGAACAACCGAAAAAGCCATAGAAGATTTTGAAAAAAATAATTTCAGACAAATTGTTTTTTCAGCTATAGATAAAGCAAGAAAAAGAGCTGAAGAACTTTAAGTTATATATATTATTGTAAAAGAGGATGAACAATGATTATTAAAGTTAGAGTTATTCCAAACTCAAAAAGAAATGAGGTCGTAAGCAGAATCGGCTCAATATTAAGAGTTAAAATAGCAGCCCCTGCCGTTGAAGGAAAAGCAAATGAAGAATTATGTGATTATTTATCTGACTTTTTTGATGTCAGAAGAAGTAATATTCTTTTAAGAAAAGGTGAAAGAGGAAGAGAAAAAACCATAGAAATTACCGGAAGAACGGAAGAAGAATTGGAAGAAGTTTTGGATACAATACCGTAGAAAACAATTTATAATTTATAATGTAGAATTTATAATTAATGTATTTTTTTGTTTTGCAAAAAATTTGATAATCAATCAAAAATTTACAAAGTAAAATTTTACAAAAGACATTCATATTATAAATTCTACATTATACATTTTACATTATAAATAAGGGTTAATATAAAATGGAAAACGAAAAAAAAGATTATTCAAAAACCGTTAATTTACCTAAAACAGATTTTCAAATGAAAGCAAATTTAGCACAAAGAGAACCTGATTTTTTGAAAGAATTATATGATGCTAAAATTTATGAAAAAATGAGAGCAAAAAACCAAGGGAAGAAAAAATTTATTCTTCACGACGGTCCTCCTTATGCTAACGGTAATATGCACAGCGGGCATGCTTTAAACAAAATATTAAAAGATTTTATTTTAAAATATAAAAATATGAAGGGCTTTGATACTCCTTACACTCCGGGTTGGGATTGCCACGGACTGCCCATAGAAACACAATGTTTAAAAGAATTAAAAACAGATAAACATAAAGTAGATAAAAAAGTTTTCAGAAAACAGGCAAGTGACTTTGCAAAAAGATTTGTTTCAATACAGAGAGAAGGTTTTAAAAGATTGGGAGTTTTTGCCGATTGGGAAAAACCTTACCTTACACTTGATTACAAATATGAAGCTTCTATAGTTAAAGTTTTCGGCGAGCTTGTAGAAAAAAATTATTTATTCAGAAAAAAGAAACCTGTTTATTGGTGTTCATCATGTGAAACGGCACTTGCAGATGCAGAAGTTGAATATGCAGATGTTTCGTCGGATTCAATATTTGTAAAATTCAAAATTGTTGAATTGAGCGATACATTAAAAGATAAACAAAATTTATTGAAAGATTATTCCGTATTGATATGGACAACAACACCTTGGACATTGCCGTCCAATGTGGCACTTGCTTTTTCGCCTATAGCAAAATATGTTGCTTGTGAGTATATGTTAAACGGTAAAGTTGAAAAAATAATAGTTGCTAAAGACTTGGCGGAGAATGTAAAAACAAAAATAAAAGCGGAAAGTTTTACGATAAAAGCGGAAATTGACGGAAAAAATTTGGAATATATAAAATGTCAAAATCCGATAGTTGACAGAAAATCTCTCGGTATTTTGGCTGATTATGTCAGTATGGAAGACGGAAGCGGTATAGTACATATTGCTCCCGGGCACGGACAGGAAGACTATCAGGCGGGGCTTGCATACAAACTTGATATTATTTCACCTTTAAATGACAGAGGACAATTTACAAAAGAAGTTCCCGAATTTGAAGGGATAAATGTTTTTAAAGCAAATCCTTTAATAATTGAAAAACTTACCAAAGAAGGAACTCTTCTTGCAAGTATAAAAATAAATCATTCTTATCCTCATTGCTGGAGATGTAAAAAACCCGTAATATTTAGGGCAACTCCTCAATGGTTTATGGGTGTAGATTTGCATGATTTAAGGAATAACCTTCTTAAAGAAATTAAAAATGTTAATTGGGTTCCAAAATATGGCGAGTCAAGAATTACCGGAATGATACAAACAAGACCTGATTGGTGTTTAAGCCGGCAGAGATTGTGGGGAGTTCCGTTACCGATATTCTATTGTAAAGAATGCGGTGAACCGATATTGGATAAAAAAATTATAGATAAAGTTGTTGAAGAATTTAAAGTTCACGGTGCGGGAATTTGGTATGAAAAATCCGCTGAGGATTGGTTAAAAAGTTTTGATGTTCAATGTCCTAAATGCGGAAAAACGGAATTTAAAAAAGAAGAAGATATTCTTGATGTATGGTTTGATTCTGGAGTATCAAGTGAAGCCGTTCTGTCAAGCGGAAATTATGACGGATTGGAATTTCCGGCGGATTTATATCTTGAAGGAAGCGATCAGCACAGAGGATGGTTCCAAAGTTCGTTGCTTCCTGCGGTTGCAATAAAAGGAACGGCTCCTTATAAAACCGTTCTTACTCACGGGTTTTTGGTAGACGGTCAAGGCAGAAAAATGTCAAAATCGTTAGGTAACGGGCTTGACCCTTTACAGATAATAAATAAATACGGTGCAGATATTTTAAGGTTATGGGTTGCATCGTGTGATTACAGAGAAGATGTCAGAATATCGGATGAAATTATAAAAGGACATACCGATACATACAGGAAAATAAGAAATACAATCAGGTTTATGCTCGGAAATATCAGTGATATGAAAAAAGAAGATATAGTAAAATTTGCTGATATGAACGAAATAGATAAATATGCTTTATGGACATTAAACGAAGTGGTAAAACAGGCAGAAGCCGGTTTTGAAAATTATGAATTTCATAAAACCGTTAAAGTTATAAACGATTTCTGCACGGTATTTTTAAGCGGGTTTTATCTTGATGCACTGAAAGATATTTTATATTGTGATAAAGTAAACAGTAAAGCAAGAAGAAGCGCACAATCTGCAATGCTTGAAATTGTTACGGCTTTGGTTGAAATAATGTCGCCTATATTGACATTTACAATGCATGAAGCATGGAAAGAAATAAAGAAAATAAAACAAGATTTGCCTGAATTTGTAACATTGGTAGATTTCCCTAAATCAAATGAAGAATATAAATTGGAAAAAGATGTTCTTGCAAAGTGGGAAACACTTGTTCGAATAAAACAACAGGTTTTGGCAGAAACGGAAAAGTTAAGAAAAGAAAAAATTATCGGTTCAAACTTAGAAGCAAGTTTAACAATTAAATACGGTTCAAATTTTGCGCAAGCATTAAATGATATCGATTTGATAAATATTGTATTCGGAAGTTGGGATATAAAACTTGAAAAATCGAACAATGCCGAAGAAATTTCAGTTGTTGCGGGTAAATCCGGTTTTGAAAAATGTCAAAGATGTTGGAGACATATAGACCATATAGAAAACGGTTTATGCAAAAGATGTGCCGATGCCACAACAAGCTTATAGTTGAAAAACTTAATGTTTTAAAAGAAAAATTTACAGAGTAAATTTTTTATTATGAAAATAGGTATAGATATAGAGGAAGTTAAAAGATTTAAAGCACTTATTAAAAACAGGGCTTTTTTATCAAGAGTTTTTTCTCCGGAAGAAATAAATTATTGCTTGTCAAAAAAAAATTCTGCCGAACATTTTGCTGTTCGCTTTTGCGGTAAAGAAGCCGTTTGGAAAGCATTAAGTAATTCCAAAATACAAATAACATCCGTTTCTTTTAAAAATTTAAACAGCGGAAAACCCGTAGTTTTAATAAATAATAAAAAAAAATCAAAAATACAAATATCTTTTTCTCATACAAAAACAGTTGTAGCTGCCGTTGCTATAGTTGAAGATTAGAAGATTGAATGATTTGAAGAGAAAATGAATTTCAATAAATTGTTCAAAAGAAAAAAAAACAGTTATAAAAACAATTTCGGACACGTATTGGTTGTGGCAAGCTCTTACAATATGCCCGGTGCGGGTGTGTTGTGTTCAAATGCCGCTATCCGTTCCGGTGCGGGACTTGTAACTTTTGCCTTTCCGGAATCAATATATCCTGCAGTTATACAAAATATAAAACCTGAAATTATGTTACTTCCTTTAAAAGAAAAAAATAAAAAACTTACTGAAGCTGCAAAAACGCAAGTAATTAATTTTATAGATAAAAGGAAAATAACATCCGTTGTTATAGGTTGCGGTTGCGGACAAAGTTTATTCCTTAAGAATTTAATAAAATCAATAATTAAAAATTTTGAAATATATGTTGTAATAGATGCCGACGGAATAAATTCTTTTTCAAATCAACAACAAAATTCAACGGTTAAAGATTTTATAAATTCAAAAGCTAAAATAATAATTACACCGCATCCCAAAGAATTTGAAAGAATTTCCGGTATGAAATACGATAATACATCTGCAGGAAGAAAAAAAATAGCAGAAACTTTTGCAAAAAATAATGATATAATTTGTGTATTAAAAGGACATAAAACAGTTGTCAGTGACGGGGAAAAAGTTTATATCAATAATACGGGTAACCCCGGTATGGCAACAGCCGGAAGCGGTGATGTTTTATCCGGAATTATAGCTTCGGTTATATGTAATGAAAATAATGATTTGTTACTAAAAACCGCAACGGCGGTTTATATTCACGGACTTGCGGGAGACTTTGCAGCTAAAAATAAAACACAGGTTTCAATGACGGCAAGTGATATAATTGAAAATTTACCGAAAGCATTTAGGAGCATAAAATGAATTTATTTAAAACTTTACAAAGTATAAGAAGAACAATTCATCAAAATCCGGAATTAAGTAACCGGGAAATTAAAACTTCCGCACTTGTTGAAAAAATTTTAAAAGAAAATAAAATAAAAACATACAGAATTTGTAAAACAGGTATTATCGGTATTTTGGAAGGTAAGAGAAAAACTTCTTCAAAATTAAAAACATTGGCATTAAGAGCCGATTTGGATGCTCTTCCGATTATTGAAAAAAATAATGTAAGTTATAAATCTAAAAATAAAGGTGTTATGCATGCGTGCGGACATGATTGCAATACAACAATTATGCTCGGTGCGGCAATGCTTTTGGCAAAACAAACGGAAAATTTTTCAGGCAAAATACAATTTATGTTTCAACCGGATGAAGAAAAATCTACAGGCGCAAAAAATATGATAAAAAGCGGAGCTTTATCAAAAAATAAAGTTGATTTTATTTTAGGTGTCCATGTAAGCCCTTGGATTAAAACCGGTTGTATCGGTTTGAAATACGGCGCAATGATGGCGGGTGTAGATAAATTTACAATAGAAATTAAAGGATTACTCGGACACGGTGCGTATCCTCATTTATCAAAAGATCCCATAGTTGCGGGTAGTCAGTTTATAATGTCTTTGCAAACAATACCGTCAAGAATTATAAATCCGGTAGAACCTGTTGTTGTTACCGTAGGTAAAATTGAAGCAGGAAAACAATATAACATCATTGCCGATAAAATTACAATAATCGGAACGGTTAGAACTTTTAACGTTGCTACCAGAGAACTTGTAAAAAAGGAAATAACCGACCGTCTTGAAGGTATAGTAAAAAGTTATAAAATGTCTTATACAATGAAATATGAATCGTTGAATACTCCGTTGATAAATGATGACAGTATGGTTGATATGTGTGTCAGATCTGCAAATGAATTTTTTGAGAATAAAAATAAAATTGTTATGCTTAAAAATCCGTCTATGGGCGGAGAAGATTTTGCGGAATATTTAAAGGAAGTTAAGGGTGCTTTTGTTTATGTAGGTTCCGCATCAAATAAAGCAACGTCTTTCCCGTGGCATCACGAATGCTTTGATATTGATGAGAAAGCTTTGGTTATGGGAGCGGAATATATTTGTAACACTGCAAAATATATTTTGAATAATAAAATATGATAGATTCAAATACAAAACTTATTTCAATTTTCGGCAATCCGATAAAACATTCATTATCTCCGATAATGCAAAATAAGTGGCTTTGTGATTGTAAAATAAATGCCGTTTATCTTGCTTTTGCTTTTGAAAAAAATCAATTGAAAAAAGCCGTTGATTCAGTAAGGGAACTTGGTATGATAGGGGCAAATGTTACCGTTCCTTATAAAATAGAAGTTATGAAATATTTGGATGTTATTGATTTTGCCGCAAAAAAAATAGGAAGTGTAAATACAATAGTCAATAAAGCGGGTAAACTTATCGGATATAATACCGACTGGAGCGGTTTTATAAACGATTTAAAAGCCAATAAAATAAATTTAAAAAATAAAAAGGTTTTTGTTTTAGGTGCCGGCGGTGCATGTAAAGCGGTTTTATATGCTTTAAATAATATAGGTGTAAAAAAAATATTTCTGTGTTCAAGAACATATAAAAAAGTAAAACAATTATCAAAATTGTATATGAATATTGTTCCGGTTAAAATTGAAGAAATAAAAGATGATTTTCTTGTTAATGTTGACAGTTTCATAAATACTTCAACGTGCGGTATGAAACCTACGGACATTCTTCCTTTTGCTATTAATAAATATAATAAAAACATTGTTTTTTATGATTTGATTTATAATAAACAAACCCCTTTTAAAAAGTTTGCTTTAAAGAATAAATTAAAATATTTTTCGGGTGAAGGAATGTTAATAAGGCAGGGGGCGGATGCTTTTAAATTATGGACTTTAAAAAGCCCTAAAATAAATGCGGTTAAAAAATTGTTTACGGGAGAATAAATTGCTTACTTTTATAATTACTGTTTTACTTTTGTTAAATTTAATTTTTATAATATTTTTGAGAAAACATAAAAATAAAACGGTTGCGGTGCTTGATGTAACCGCCGTTCTTGATTCACGAATTATCGATTTTATCAAAACAAATCTTTTTGATGAATATATATTGCCTTCTTTTATTCAAAAAGAAGTTGAAAGAATAAAAGGTAATAATAAATTAATAAATAAACTTATAAGTAATAAAAAGGTAACAACGGTAAAAAAAGATTATAAAAAATTAACCGACTATAAATTTAAACTTTTAAAATATGCCAAGGATAACGAATTAATTATTATTACCGACGACTTTGAAATAAACAGAATGTCCGTAATAAGGGCATTAAATTTTGTTAATTTAAACGATTTATATAACAGTTTAAAACCGATAATTTTACCCGGGCATACAATTTCAATTTTAATTTCAAAAGAAGGTAAGGAACGAAATCAGGCAATAGGGCTTTTGGATGACGGAACTACGGTGGTTGTTGAAGACGCAAGAAAATTTATAGGTAAAGAACTGCCTGTAAGAATAACTTCAATAATGCACACATCAAACAGTAAAATGATATTTGCAAAAATTTAATTTTAAGGAAACGAAATGAATTTTTCAGCAGTTATAGTTGCGGGCGGAAGCGGTAAAAGATTCGGCGCAAAGCAGCCGAAACAGTTTTTGCTTTTAAATAAAAAACAAATGTTTTTATGGAGTGTTATCGCTTTTAAAAAATTAAAAGAATGTAAACAAATTATTCTTGTCGTTCCGGAAGATAAAATTAAATTTATGCAAAAATATAAAAAAATATACGGACTTGATATTGTTTGCGGAGGAAAAGAAAGATACGACTCCGTTAAAAACGGCTTGGAATATGTCAAAGATAATATTGATTTTGTTGCAATTCACGATGGAGCAAGACCGCTTATTACAAGTGAAATAATTAAAAAAGTTTTAACGGTTGCCGTTCGATACGGTGCCGCAATTGCCGCATCCGTTGCAAAAGACAGTATAAAAATTTCCAAGGACGGGAAAAAAATAATTAAATCAACAGACAGAAATACCGTATGGCAGGCACAAACACCGCAGATATTTAAAACAAAAATATTAAAAAAAGTTTATTCTAAAAAAATACCTAAAACAATTACGGATGATTCGCAGCTTGTAGAAAAATCAGGGGAAAAAGTTATGTTGGTTGATGCGGGTTATGAAAATTTTAAAGTAACACATCCGATGGATTTTAAGTTAGCGGAATTAATATTGAAAAAGAGGAATTAAAATGTTCGTAGGTTTCGGTTATGATGTTCACAAATTTAAAAAAAACAGAAAATTATTTTTAGGCGGAGTTAAGATTTCGGATAAAAACGGTTTGGACGGACATAGTGATGCAGATGTTTTGATTCATGCTTTGATGGATGCATTGCTCGGTGCTGCCGGACAAAAAGATATCGGACATTTTTTTCCGAATACCGATATGAAATATAAAAATATATCAAGTGTTGAATTGTTAAAAATTGTGGTTAAAAAATTGAAAAACAAAAAATATAAAATAGTAAATGTTGATATGACCGTAGTTGCCGAAAAACCTAAAATATATCCTTATATAGATGATATGAAAAAAATTTTATCGGATACTTTAAAAATAAAAAAAGAGTTTGTTTCAATAAAGGCAACGACTAACGAAGGTATGGGCTTTATCGGACGGGCTGAAGGTATTTGTGCAATGGCCGTTGCTTCATTAAAAAAATAAAAATTCCTTAAATTATATGTTTGCTAATACAATATTGATTTGTTTTTTGTTCCTTTGAAAATACAGTTTATATTTATAGCCCTTATGCTTTTATAAAATACAAATTTTACAACAAGGTGACAAAATAAAAAGAATAAGGTATAATTAAATTATAGTATTTGTTATATAGGAGGGTTTATGAAACGATTTTTAAACAAAATTCTTTCGCCCGTTAATTTGATTTGTGAATTTTTGTCATTTTCAAAAGTTTTCGTTTATACATCATTATTATTACTTGTTTTAACAATAACAAATGTCTATGCTGGAATTGGAGACGGAACAATTTCGGGAATTATTTCCGGAGGGGATCATGAATGTGAACAAATATCAAATGGAACAATTAAAGACGGTGCAAATGTTTTAGTTACAAACGATTATACAGCATCGGCAATATATAAAAATTTTAGCATTACAGATAGTAATGTCGAAATAAAACAATCTAGATGCGGAATAAATATATATACTATAGGAGATGGTAACATATCTGGTTCAACCGTTAGGATGAGTTCTTTAACAAGTGTAGGATATTTATACTATAAGAACGATGGCACAAAACTAGACTATCCGATATATTATGATACAATTGCAAAAAAAGTATATTATTGGGAAGGCGGTATACCAAATACCACTAAAATTGATGTTGATAGAGAGATAACTTTTTCAGCTACTTGGGCAGATGGAATATGTGTAGGTAGTGGAAGGACATTAACAATTGAAAACAGTTATGTGGAAATTTCGACAATCGGTGTTTGGGGAATTTCAGGTTCTCCTTCAATTTCCGGCGGAACACTAAGAATATATAATTGCGGTTTTGATACAAAAGATCTTGGTTATCAATATTATACCGTTTATAAAAATAGTGGTACACCAAGTATGTATGGTATGATTGGTGGCAAAATAAAAGATGATGCTTATGTAGAAGTTTTTAACAATAACGGTGTTGGAATTGCCTCTGTAAAATTCGGTACCCCTGAAGGAAGCGGTATTGGCGTGCCGACAGTAATCAGTAAAAATAATAAAGGTGT
The DNA here is from genome assembly GCF_902760015.1 of Candidatus Ruminimicrobium bovinum. NCBI lineage: Bacteria > Pseudomonadati > Elusimicrobiota > Endomicrobiia > Endomicrobiales > Endomicrobiaceae > Candidatus Ruminimicrobium > Candidatus Ruminimicrobium bovinum. The sequence continues at coordinate 258 of NZ_CACWEU010000117.1, read as the reverse complement.
AGGAATACAAGGCAGTATAATCTATGAAGGCTTATTTACGATAGAAGGAAATTCCGGCGGAACATATAACAATACAATATATGGCGGAACATTTAATATTACAAACAAAAATGCTTTAAGCCGTCAAAAAATATATGGCGGAACAATTACAATAAATGCATTGGAAAATGAAAAATATGAAACTTATTATAAAAGATCTGATGGGACAGGAATATATGGCTCAACAATAGACGGCGGAACAATTAGTATGGATGGCTT
>NZ_CACWEU010000116.1:0-2895 GCF_902760015.1 Candidatus Ruminimicrobium bovinum | reverse complement strand
CAATTTCTATCATTTTCATAAAAACCTTTTTAAATGCTTCTTTACCGAAATATATCTCTCTATTTTTTTCTACTGTCAACTTTTGATATAATTCTTCAAAATATTCTTCGTCTGTTTTTTTATTATTCTTAGGGTTGGCATCAATAAACTTCTTAATTAATGTTCCCAGCACTAACTGTTGAAATATACTAGTTTCATCTATCGGAATAAGGTCATCTACTATTTCTTGAAAAACGGTTCCTATATTCTGTATTGAATTCCTAAAATTCAGTAATAACGGTTCATAACTAATCCTGTTGGTTTTAACATTATACCATGGAATACAATAAAGAAAGTCTCCTTTTTCTCTTTTTTCAATAAACTTACCATTGAAACTGGACACTAATTTATTTGATTTATTAATCACCATAGAATCGTTTATAATATAAATACTATTTTTTTCTTTCAATTTTGAATTTAAAATCTTATCTGTTATGTCTCCATAAAACACCTTAATATTATCAGTTCCATCCTTATACTCTTCTTTCTCTAAAAGATCTATTTGAATATTTATGAGCTTTTCTACATTGTTAAACTGATCTTCACTAAATTTTAAATTATTATTTTTAAAATATTGAGAATATTTTGTGTGAAAAGATTTAAAAGTTTTAAGAAGCTCTCTTCCTGATGAACACAGTTCAGCCTTGTCGACTCTGTTTCTATTATTATTATCATGCTCAACAAACTTATCTTGCAGTAATTTAAGGTCTTTTTCTAAATCAGACTTATCTCCATAATGTAAGTAATATAAAACCTCCACTATCACACCAAAAAACTTTACATAATCACAATACATTGAGCGAAGAGTTTCATCTGCTACTAAACTTTGCGAATACCTTAATAGTGCGGTAACCATCACAACAGTACTGTCTTTGTGTACTATACCCTCATAATCTATAAGTTTTATATCTCCTTTTTTAGTTATCATTACATTATCCGTTTTTAAATCAAAATTATATAAACCTGCTTTGTTTTTTAAATTCTCATCTATTGTAAATACTTTATTTATGATTTCAACAGCTTATTTGTCTTTCATATTTTTGTTTTTTTCCAAATAGTATGATAAATTCATAAATCCGTCTTTCTTTAAATTTTTACTAATAATAAATTTATATTTTTTATTATTAATTTCTCTATCATAACAACCATAATATTTATTAATATTCCCTAATGTTTTATTTAATTCTGTATTTTCTTTTATTTTCTTATAGATATTGTATTCATTTTTTATAAGAGGATTCTTTTTTAACACAGTTCCTAATTTAAAAAAATAATTATTATAGCGATAAATAGGTTTATTCATTATATGGTAGTTGTCGCCATATATACCAAATAGTGCTGAGGGTTGAGTTTTGTTGGATTCGGAATCAAGGTATTCAAGGATAGCAAGCAAATTAGTAAAGAAATATTCTTTTAGCTTTTCTTTATCCTCGGCAGATGATATGTCTTTTCCATCTTTATTTACAAAATCTAAAATAGCCTTATTTAATGCAACATGAATTAAGAAATCTTTTGTATCTATATCATTTGCTTGTATAAACTCTTTTAAGTATTCAGAATTATTTTCATAAAACCGGATATTTGATGTTTATAATCATATATGCAATATCCGTTTCTTAAATCCAAATAAACATTTTTTATTTTAGTTTCATCTGTAATAACAATCTTCTCATTCTTCTTTGTTGCTAAAGAAAATGTTCCATTAAAATATTCGCCATTTTTTATCAAACTGTTATAAAATTCTTGGAAAGAAAGACCTATTTTATTATTATCTTCTGATATTTTTTCTAATACATTGTTATCAAGTATCCAATTTTTCAAATCAATAAATGACTTTCCTACCATACGGATAATTTCTGTTTGTTGATCTTTGTTAAGTTTTTCAGAAACAGAAAAAACAAATCTTTTTATTTCATTCTCTTCTTTATAGTCAACTATAATCTCTTTTTTATCTTCATTATAATTTATCTTTTCTATCGTTGGATTTTTGTTAATTTTTTTCAATTCGGTTTCTGTTATTATCCAGTGTTTTTCTACCAGTTTATCAACCAAGGAAAGTAAAGAATCTTTTTTAATAAATTTCTTTATAAATTCTACCGTATTTTCTTTTTCCAGTATTGAATTTAAATTAGAAACAAAATATTCCTTTAGCTTTTTTTCCTAATCGGCAGATATTTTGCCTGCCTCATAGTTTTCTTTTTTTATAAAATTTATGACTGCCTTGTTTAATGCAACTCTAATGAAAAAATCGTCATTTATGTTATTATCTCCAATTAACTTACTTAAAACTGTACTATTGTCCGAATAAAAGCGAAATATATTGTTGTTCCTTTCGTATACTATGCAGTTGTGTTCTAAATTTAAATAAACATAACTTACAGTTGTAAGGCTCTCTTTAGAATTAGCACCGACACCAAAAATAGTAATATTATTATCTTTTATTGAAAAAAGTTTATTACTGCTATCTCGGATACTAACATTTTTATCCGTAATATCTTTAAAATATAATTTTTGATTTTCTAATTCAGCTATATTAATTTGCTTTTGTATTTCAAAACAAACTTTATTTTCATTTATCCAATCAAGTATTGTTTTTCCAACAAGTTCTTTTTTGTCAATATTTTTCAGTTTTTCCAGGTTTTCATTGTCAATATTTTTGACAACAGATACAACAACACTATATATTCTGTTATTTTCTTTATAATGAACTATAACCTTATTGTTTTTTTCTGTATCCTGATAATATTCTATACCTTCTATTGTTTTATTGCCAAGTGATGACAAATCATCTTCTGTTGTTATCGGCTTTTCATCTATCTTTATATCTATTCCTAAAGATTTTCGGTTGCTAAGTAT